>JAZLLL010000057.1:0-5409 GCA_045598125.1 Methanobrevibacter sp.
TTATTTTTATATTTTATTTATTGTATTAATAGATAATGTTTCTACTGTTTATTATTAATACCAAACATCTTTTAATCCAAATAAATATGCAATAGAATTTGACATTAAATGGATTATTAAAGTAATTAAACATATTATTAAGAAGAATTTTATATCTATTTTTACAATTAATAAACTTAAGATAATTGCTACAATTATGAAGTCTAATTGATCCATTATTGGTGCATAACCTCCTCTTTTAATCCCAATTCTTCTTTTAATAAAACTTCCAATTGCATCACCAGTTAATGCTCCAAAAGATAATAAAAATCCTAAAAGTAATCCATTATAAATATCACAATATATTCCATTACTTAACATACCATAACAAAATTGATTAATAGTGGTTCCTGTTGTTTGTCCTAATAATCCAAGAATTCCTCCAGAAATAGTTCCCATTATAGTTCCACAGATATATCCTCTTAAGGTCACACCATCTCCTATTAATCTTCTTCCATCTTTCAGTGTTTTGTTCATATCTAAAGGTTTTCCACCTCCAAATATAAGGCCACTACCATTTGCAATATATGCTGGTAGAATAAAATAAATTGCACATAATATTATAATTAATATATTCATAAAATAAGACATTTTTCTCTCCATTTTTTTTAATATAAATTATTTTTATATTTTTTAATATAAATTATTTTTTTCATTTTTATTTTAATATTATACTTTATATTTAATTAAAATTAATTAGATATGTAAACTAATTTATATTTATATAAAACTTAATTATAAATATGATGAAAATTATATTAAATATATTATATAATAATTTAATAGTATAAAAATTAATTTTTATCAAATATATTCAGATTAATATTTTAGATTAATATTTTTATTAAATATATTAAGATTAATTATTATTATATTAGGATTAATTTTATTTTTATATATTTTTTTATTTTAAATATTAATTATTATTTATATATTTTATTTTATATTTTACATGTGTTAAATTAGTATTTTTAGCATATAAATTATTAGGTGATGTTATGATTAAAAAAACTATTAGTTTATGTCCTATTTGTCTTAAACCTTTAGAAGCAGAGGTTTATGAAAAAGATGATGCTATATGGATTAAGAAAGAATGTCCGGAACATGGAAAATTTGATAATACTTATTGGAATAATGCTGAAATTTATCACAAAGTTAATGAAATTAACCCGATTCATCAAAATATTACAAATCCTCAAATTGATTTAGATGAAGGATGTCCTTCTAATTGTGGTATTTGTAATCAACATGGTGCTAGCACTGTTTTAGGTTTAATTGATGTTACAAATAGATGTAATTTAAAATGCCCTATTTGTTTTGCTAATGCAGCTACTTCTGGTAAATTATTTGAACCAAGTTTTGAAGAAATTCGTCAAATGCTTAGAAATTTAAGGGAAGAAAAACCTGTTGCTACTCCAGCTATTCAATATGCTGGTGGAGAACCTACAGTACGTAAAGATTTACCTGAACTTATTAAATTAGCTAAAGAAGAAGGTTTTTCTCATACTCAAATAGCTACTAATGGTATTAGATTAGCTAAAAAAGAAGGTTATGCTCAAGAATTAAGAGATGCTGGCCTTAATACAGTATATTTACAGTTTGATGGTGTTACTGAAGAACCTTATATTGTTGCAAGAAATAAAAATTTACTTGATGTTAAGATACAAGCTATAGAAAACTGTAGAAAAGCAGGTTTAGGTGTTGTTTTAGTACCTACTGTTGTTAAAGGTGTTAATGATCAGCAAGTTGGAGATATTATTAGATTTGCTATCGAAAATATTGACATTATTCATGGTGTAAATTTCCAACCAGTTGCTTTTGCTGGAAGAACTCCTGCTGATCAAGTTGAAGAACAAAGAATCACTATTCCAGATTTCTTTAAATTAGTTGAAGAACAAACTGATGGTAAAATTGGTATTGGTGACTTTTACTCTGCAACTTCTGTACAACCAGTAACTGAGTTTATTGGAGCTATGACTGGTGAAGAATCTCCTGTAACTTTAAACTGTCACCAACATTGTGGTTCTGCTACTTATGTCTTTATGGATGGAGATAAAGTAATTCCTATTACTCGTTTTATTGATGTGGATAAATTCTTAGAATTCTTAGAAAAATATACTGTTAAATTAGAAGATGGTGGTTTTGCAATTAAACAAAGAGTTTTAGCTAAAGCAGTTAAGGATTTACCTAAAGTTATTGATAGTGAAAAATCTCCATCTGGTTTGAATATGAAAAAGATATTATTAGATATATTTAAGGAACAATCTTATGATGCTTTAGGTGAATTCCACCTTAATTCCTTACTTATCTCTTGTATGCACTTTATGGATCCATTTAACTTTGATGCTGATAGAGTTAGAAACTGCCTTATTCACTATGCAGTACCCGATGGAAGAATCATTCCTTTCTGTACTATGAACTCTCTTTATAGGCCAAGTATTGAAGATGAATTTTCAGTTCCTTTAAAACAAAAAATGACTGAATTCAATGATAAGACTGGTGAAGAAGAGGAAGATGAATAAATTGATTTTTTAAATCTTTTTTACTTTTTTATTTTGTTATTTTTATCTTATTTTTTTCTATTGTGTCTATTTTATTATTTTTAATTAAACTATTATATTATCAATAAATAAATTCATGTTTTTGTGATTATTATGGGAATTAAAGGAAAAGTATGGAATTTTGGAGATAATATTGATACTGATGTTATTATTCCTGGAAGATACTTAAGAACATTTAATCCTAATGATTTGGCTCTTCATGTACTTGAAGGAGAAAGAGAGGATTTTACTAAAAATGTTCAAAAAGGTGATATAATTATTGCAGGTAATAATTTTGGTTGTGGTTCTTCAAGAGAACAAGCACCTGTAGCGATTAAGGCTGCTGGTGTTGATGTTATCGTAGCTAAGTCTTTTGCTAGGATTTTTTATAGAAATGCAATTAATATAGGTCTTCCAGTTTTAGTGGCTGATATTGATGCTGTTGATGGAGATATTGTTTCTATAGATTTAGAAAAAGGAATTATTTTAAATGAAACTACTAAAACTACTTTTAAAATTCAACCATTTAAGGATTTTATGTTGGATATTTTATCTGATGGTGGTTTAGTAAATCATTATTTAAAAAATAAAGGAGATTTATAAAGATATATAAAAAATAGAATTTATAATTTTTAAATAATATTGAATATGTAGAAAATAAAGGGAATTTATAATTTTTTTAAATATTCCTTATTTTAATTTTTATTTAATTATTATAATTTCTGGGGGTGTGAGAATGGTATGTCCTATTTGTGGATCTGATGATGCAATTGTTTTAAAGAATAAAATTATTCATGCTAAAAGTAAAGATATTAGGGAACTTTTATTGAAATGTGGGGAATGTGGTTCTGTTTATGATGAAAGATTAATTCAAGAGAAACCACGTTCATTTAGATTAATTATTAGTGAGCATGAAAATACATATAAGACTCAAATTGAATTATTCCCTGATGAAACTCTTCGTGTTGGTGATTATTTAATGTCTGAATTAGGTAAAGTAAAAATCACTGCTTTAGAGACTGAAGAACGTAGGCTTGAAAAAGCTACTGTTAAAGATGTAAAAACTATATGGGCATCTTCTGAGGAAATTCCTGCTCGTTTTGGAGTTTCTATTGATTTACATGGTAAAGTTGCATCTTTTAAAGTTGAAACAGAAAGAGATTTTAAAATTTCTGTTGATGATATTATTAAGATAGATAAATATATTGCTAGAGTTCATGTAATTAAAACAGAAGAAAGAAAAACTACTAAAGGATTTGCAAAAGCTAATGTTATTAAAAGAGTTTATGCAAAACCGGTTAAATTTAATCATTATGATTATGATTTAACTAAATTTATTGTAGCTTTTAAACCATTAGAATAATTATTTTTTATTTTTATTTTAGTTTTTATTATTTTTTCATTTATTACTTATTCTTTTTTATTAATTCATCTTTTCGGTTAGATATTATGAAGGTTTTTATAGAAACTTATGGTTGTACATTTAATCAAGCAGATTCTGAAATAATGGCAGGTATTTTATTAGAAAATAATGTTGAAATTGTGGATTCTATTGATGATGCAGATATTATTATTTTAAATTCTTGTTATGTTAAATTGCCTACTGAAAGTAAAATTATTAATAGGATTAAAAGTATTCAAAGAGAGTTTCCTAATAAGAAACTTATTATAAGTGGATGTATGGTGGAAGTTGATTCTAAGAAACTTGAAAGTATAGGTCCAAATTGTTCTTGGATTGGACCTCATCAATTAAATAAAACTATGGATGTTGTAGAATCTTCTATGGAAGGAAAAATTTTAAGAGTTTCAGGATTTTCAAAAGATACTAAAGTTTGTGTTCCTAAAAAACGTCAAAATCCTTTTATTCATGTTATTCAAATTTGTGAAGGTTGTTTAGGTCAATGTACTTATTGTTGTACTCGTTTTGCCAGAGGTTCTCTACATAGTTACCCTATTTCTGAGATTGTTGAAGAAGCAAAATTAGCTATTGAAGAAGGTTGTGTTGAAATTCAATTAACTGCTCAAGATACTGCTGCATTTGGAAAAGATAGTGGTGAAAAATTATCTGATTTAATTAAAGAAGTGGCTAATTTAAAAGGAAATTTTAAGGTTAGGGTTGGAATGATGCATCCTAAAAATATAGATGTTGGTCTTGAAGATTTAATTGAAGCTTTTAAGTTACCTAATGTATATCACTTCCTTCATTTACCTATTCAATCTGGAAGTAATAAAGTTTTAATGGAAATGAAAAGAAATCATTCAGTTGAAGATTATAAAAAAATTGTTAAAAGATTTAAAGAAGAAATTCCTGATTTAACATTAGCTACTGATATTATTGTGGGTTATCCTACTGAAACTGAAGAAGATTTTATGGATACTGTTAAGTTAGTTAAGGAGATTAAATTTAATTTAATTCATTTGTCTAAATATCAACATAGGGAAGGAGCTACTTCTTCTTCTCTTAAAAATATTCCTTTTGAGACAATGAAGAGAAGATCTAAATATTTATCTGATATTAAATTTAAAATAATTGAAGATGAAAATAAAGAACTTTTAGGTAAAGATTTAGATGTGGTTGTTGTGGAAAAAGGTTCAAAAGGTGGATTTATAGCTAAAACAAATTCGTACATTCCTGTTGTTGTTGAAGATGTAGAATTAGGTAGTTTTATTAAAGTCCATATTGATGAGACAACAAGCACTTATTTAAAAGCTACTAAAATTTAATTTTTTATTTTTATCTTATTTTTTAGTTTTTTAGTTATCTTAATATTTTTATCTTATTTCTTTAGTTATTTGACTATTTTAATAGTTTTTTTATTTTCTTTTTTTT
>JAZLLL010000058.1:0-10324 GCA_045598125.1 Methanobrevibacter sp.
AAAAAAACTAGCTAAATAACTATAAAAAATTAAAAATAGCTATAAAAAAACTAGCTAAATAACTATAAAAAATGAATTTATTAAAAAAGAAATGAGATAAATAGAAATATTATAATTGAATAACATTTGATCTAATTTCATCATTCTCATTTTCATCATATAAAATTCCAGCTAATTTAAGTAACTTTTCTTGACCTTTAACTTCATCTTTAAATAAAGGAACTTGAGCTACAATTTGATTAGGGAATTTTTGATTAATTAAAGCTAATCTTCTTTGTTGTAATTTATATCTTGAATGACAGAAATCACAATCAGAAATATCAGGCATTACTTGATTTACAATAATACCATCAGTAGTGATATCATATTTATTTAAAGCTTCAATAGCTCTTTCTGACTCATAAATAGACATTTCTTCAGGAATAACAACCATTTTAAAGGTAGTTCTTTCAGGATTAGATAATACTTCTCTTGCTTGATTAATTTTTCTTTTAGTCTCTTCTAAATCTTCACTAGATTGACCTTCATCATTTAAAAATGGAATAAGATTTTTTAAAGCAGAAAACTTAGATTTAATCTTCATTAATTTACCTACCCATGAATCCATAACATCAGGGAATGAAAGTAATCTAAGAGTATGTCCTGTTGGTGCAGTATCAAATACAACAACATCATATTCATTAGTAGTCATAACATTCATGAAAACCTCAAATGCAGCAGTTTCATCAGCTCCTGGAGACATAGATGCTAAATCCATACCTTCTCCTAACATATCAAGACCCATTAATTTTTCAGCTCCAGCACTAGCTTTTTCTTGTTCTAATGCTCTTTGTTTTTCTGCCATCGCTATATCTGGATCTATTTCAAGTGCAAATAAATTTTCATTAATCTGAACAGGATAATGGCCAATTGTTACCTCTAATGAATCAGACAATGAATGTGCTGGATCAGTTGATACAATTAATGTTTTTTTCCCTTGTTTTGCTAACCATAATGCAGTAGCTGAAGATATTGATGTTTTACCTACTCCTCCTTTCCCACCTACAAAAATAAAAGTTGTTAAATTATCTTTATTAAATTTAATAAGGTCTTTGAATGCCAAAATATTACCTCCATAATATAATATGAAAATCATTTAATCATTTAAATAATAAATAATTTAGTAGAGCATTATATATAAAGATTATTAAAATAAAAAAAATAAGATAAAAAAAATTAAAAAAATAAAAAACTATCAAAAAATAACATCAAAACAAAAACAAAAACAAAAGATTTATTATATATTAAAACTTAATTTTAAACATTTAATAATGGCGATATTTATAAATACATATTTTAAATATAATTATCAACAAATAAAACTACTAAATTACTTAATTAGGGCGATATGATGAGAGTAACTTTTTTAAATCCACTAAAAACTAATTCAAAATATAAATTCTTAGGAGTAGTAGCACCATCTCTTGGAATTGGGTATATGGCAGCTGTTTTAGAAGAAAATGGTATTGATGTTGATGTTCTTGATGCATCAGCCCTGGATATGGGTTATTCAGATATAGAAAAAGAAATGAAAAAGAGAAATTCCGACGTAGTAGCTATTACAGCACTTACCCCAACAATCGGTGTAGCTCTTGATTCTGCAGATGCTGTTAGAAATGCACTTCCAAATGCAAAAATAGTATTAGGAGGATATCACCCTACATTTAATTATGAAGAAGTGATTGAAGAGGATAATGTAGATATTATAGTACGTGGCGAAGGAGAATATACAATGTTAGAGCTTGTTCAAGCTTTAGAAAAAAATGAAGATTTGACTAAAGTAAAAGGACTTGCTTTTAAAAATGAAGATGATGAATTAATAGTTACTCCTGAGCGACCAGTGATTGAAAACTTAGATGAGTTACCTTTCCCAGCATATCATCTTTTACCTATGAATAAATATAAATTACTTAATATCTCTACAAATATTGCTACTATGATTACAACAAGAGGATGTTCAATGCAGTGTTCTTTCTGTTCTTCAGCAGCATTACATGGTAAAAAAATGAGAAGAAGAAGTGTTAATAATGTTGTTGATGAAATTGAGCATCTTTTAAATGATTTTGAACATATTGATACTATAGCATTTATGGATGATACTTTTACCTTAAACAAAAGTTATGTTAAAGAATTCTGTGAAGAAATTAAAAGAAGAAATCTTGACTTTTGGTGGGGTTGTACCTCTAGAGTGGATAGTATTGATGAAGAATTACTTAAAATAATGAAAGATTCAGGTTGTATTACTCTTTACTTTGGTGTTGAATCAGCAGATCAGCAAATGCTTGATAAAATGAATAAAAACATTACAGTAGAAAAAACAATTAATGCATTTAAACTTTCAAGAAAAATTGGAATCAGAACAATTGCATCTTGTGTACTTGGAATGCCCGATGATACAAAAGAAAATATGAAAAAAACAATTAAATTCGTTAAAAAATTAAAACCCAGCTATGCAGTTTATAGTTTAGCTACTCCATATCCTGGAACAAGATTTTATAAAGAATCTTTTGAAAAAAATCTTGTTAAAATAAAAGATTGGTCTAAATTCACACTTATTGAACCAATTATGGATACTGTAGATTGTTCTAAAAAAGAATTAAGAAAAATTCAAACAAAAGCATTTATTGGATTTTATTTAAGACCTGGTTATCTTATAAGACAAGCAAGTCAAGATGGAATGGTTCTTATAAAAACAATATTAGGTGTTGTAAAACAAGCTTTAAATAAAAAAAGTGGAGAAAACACAGATTATAATAAAACCAATCAAAATTTACATGGAGTAACTGGAAAATAATTCCAATTATAAAAAATAATTTTTAGTAAACTAAAAACCACCACACTACACAAATACAATATTAAAAACCATCTCACTAATAAATTATATTAGTGATTAAACTTTTTAAAAAATATTTTTTAAAAAATCTTATATAAATTAAAAAATATAAATATAAACTAATATAATTTAACAAATTATATTTCTAAAAAAATATAGAAAAATCTAAATAAAAAAAAGAGGAATATTTAGAAAAATATATTTTCAAATACTTTTTATCAAATATAATAAACTTTAAACTAATATTTAAATTATAAATTTTCAATTAATGGTGATTTAGTGACTAATAATGAAATAGAAAAGAAATGGCAGAAAAAATGGGCAGACGCAAAGCTATTTCAATCAAATCCGGATGAAAGAGAAAAATTATTTTTAACTGTAGCTTACCCTTACCCAAGTGGAGCTATGCATATTGGACATGGAAGAACATACACAGTTCCAGACGTATATGCAAGATTTAAAAGAATGCAACAGTATAATGTTTTATTTCCAATGGCATGGCATGTAACTGGTGCACCAGTTATTGGAATCGCAGATAGGATTAAAAGAAAAGATCCATGGACTCTTGATTTATATGAAAAAGTTCATAAAGTCCCTAAAGATCAGCTTCCTACTTTAGAAGACCCAGAAAATATTGTGAAATATTTTAGTAATGAATATCACAATGTAATGAGTGATATGGGATATTCTATTGATTGGAGAAGAGAATTTAGAACTATCGATCCAACTTATAAAAAATTTATTACTTGGCAAGCTAAAAAACTTAAATCTCTTGGTTTAATTAAACAAGGAGAACATCCAGTTAAATATTGTCCAAATTGTGAAAATCCAGTTGGAGACCATGATCTTTTAGAAGGTGAAGGTGTAGGAGTTAATGAATTAACTCTTGTTAAATTTAAAGTTGATGAAAACTTATACATTGTACCTGCAACATTTAGACCTGAAACTATCTTTGCTGCAACTAATGTATGGTTAAACCCTGAAGTTCACTATATTAAAGTTGAAGTAAAATCTGGTTCATGTGAAGGTGAAAACTGGATTATTTCAAATGAAGCTTTCCTTAACTTATCTAATCAACATGAACTTGAAATCATTGGTGATGTTGATCCTAAACCATTAATTGGAAATTATGTAGAAAACCCACTTAACGGTGAACCATTACCAATATTTCCTGCAAGTTTTGTAGATCCAGAATATGGTAGTGGAACAGTGTTTTCTGTACCTGCACACGCACCTGCAGATTATATCGCACTTAGAGATTTAAAAGAAAACTCTGATTTAATAGCTGAGTTTGATATTGCAGATGAAGTAGCTAAAGCAGAACCATTAAATGTTGTTACTGTAAAAGGTTATGGAGAATTCCCAGCTCAAGAAGTTGTAGAAAGAATGGGAATCGAAAACCAAAATGATCCTAAAGTTCAAGATGCAACTGATGAATTATACAAAGCAGAACATAGTAAAGGATACATTAGTGACCATATTGAAAAATATGCAGGTAAAAGAGTTGCTTATATAAGAGATGAAATCAGAAAAGATATGATTGAAGCTGGAAAAGCAGATATTATGTATGATTTTGCAGAAAGACCAGTTATCTGTAGATGTGGTAACAAATGTGTTGTAAAAGTTATGGATAATCAGTGGTTTGTAAGATATTCTGATGAAGAATGGACTGAAAAAACTAGACAAGTTTTAGCTCAAGAAACTATCATTCCAGAAGAAATCAGACCTAACTTTGAATATTACATTGGATGGTTAGAAGATTGGGCATATTCAAGAAGAGTAGGTTTAGGTACAAGAGTTCCTTGGGATAATCAATGGTTAATTGAACCTTTAAGTGACTCTACAATGTATATGTCTTACTATGCAATTGCTAAATATCTCAGAGATATAGACCCTGAAGACTTAAATGAAGCATTCTTTGAGAAAGTCTTCTTAGGTGTTAATAGTGATGATATTAAAGTAGCTCCTGAAATTGTTGAAGAAATTCAGAAGGAATTTAATTATTGGTATCCTTTAGATTGGAGATTATCTGCAAAAGATTTGGTAGGTAATCACTTAAGTTTCTTAATGTTTACTCATGCAGCTATATATCCTGAAGAAAAATGGCCTAAAGGAACTGTAGTATTTGGTATGGGTCTTCTTGAAGGAAATAAAATGTCTTCATCTAAAGGTAATGTGATATTACTTGCAGATGCTATTGAAGAATATAGTGCTGATGTAGTAAGACTCTTCTTAATGGCTTCTGCTGAACCATGGCAAGACTTCGATTGGAGAGAAAAAGAAGTAAGAGGAACTCAAAGACGTCTTGAATGGTTTAGAGAATTTGCACAAAAAGTAGAAGATATTAAAGGCTCTGCACTTGATTTATCCAATATTAAAGAAGTTACTCTTGAGAGAACTATTGATAAATGGATGATAAATCAATTAAATATGCATATTAAAGCAACAACTGAAGCTTTAGAAGTTTTCCAAACTAGACAAGCACTTCAACATGCTCTTTTCTTACTTAAAAAAGACTTAGATCATTACATGTACAGAGTCAAAGATTTACTTGATAAAGAGGATGAAGCTGTTATTTATGTACTTTCAACTCTTTTAAATAATTGGATTAGATTACTTGCTCCATTTACTCCACATACTTCAGAAGAACTTTGGTCTAAATTTGGTGGAGATGGATTTGTATCTGAAGCTGAATGGCCAAAATATAATGAAGAGTTAATAAGTGAAGAAACCGAAAGAGCAGAAAGTTTAGTTCAAAATATTGTAAAAGATATTAATGAAATTAAAAATATTGTTGAAACTGATCCTGAAAAAATCCACATCTACCTTTCACCTGATTGGAAATGGGATTTATACAAAATAGCTGATGAAGTTGGAAAACCAGATATTGGTCAAATTATGGGAAGAGCTATTGGTCAAAACATCTATGATAATAAGAAAGAAATCGCTAATGTAGCTAAGAAAATCTCAAGAGAAATGACTAAAACTAGATACATTGGTAAGATTGATGAAGCTACTATCTTAGAAGATGCTAAAACATTCATCCAAGAAGAAGTAGATGCTGAAGTTATTATCCATACTGATGATAGTTACGACCCACAAAATAAGGCAAGAAATGCAATGCCTTACAAACCAGCTTTATTTATGGAATAATTTTAATTTATTAACTATTAAAATAATTTAGAAGTTAATATTCTATAAATAGCTATTAAAAAACATATGAAGTTAATTTTATTAACTTCTTTTTTTACTTTTTTTAAAAAAATTTAATTTATACAATTAACTAATTTTATTTATTTTTCAATGAAAGCCCAACTAAAAAATTACTTATTTTCAAACTATATTTTAATTAAAATAATGATTAATATTTTTAATAGTTAGTTGATTAAAATATAAAATAAATTAATGAATATTTAAAATAAATAAAAGTTAATTTTAAAATAATTAAAATAAAAGTAGTAATGTAGATTAAGTAATATTAAATAATAAAAATAGGAAAAAATAAAAAGAGAAGAATACTCTAAAAAATTAAAATAAAAGGGAAAAAATTCCCTTAAAAAATAATAATTTTATGGTTCTTCTTTAAGAATCTTATCATAAAATTTACGTGTTAAATAACCACATACAAACAATAATGGTATCCCAAGTAACCTTCCAAAACTAAAAATTGCATCTCCAATAAAAATTGTTATAAAAATGATAATTAAAAAAATCAACAATAAGAAGAACAAAACACTACAAATAATAGCAAAAGGCCTACTCAACTCCACCATTAATAATCACCACCAAAAATATAAGGCCTCAAATCAGCTAAAAAAAGATTCAAAATCAAAGTCCAAGCCCTAACTTGATCTTCTGGTAAAATTTCATTCCTTCCTTCACTAAAAGCATAACAACAAGATAAATAATCAGCACTTAAACTAAAACAAGTATTAACTTTACTTTTTATACCGTATTCCATACTTAGAGATAACCAATATCCTTCATGTATCGCTTTATGTGTTTTTTTAGCTTCTTTAGTCCATTTAATCTTAAGAAGATTTTTAAAAAACTTTTTATCCAAAACACTTATATCCTGAACATTAAACCAATTATCAAAGCCTATTGATAATTTAAAAGGTATATCCGAGCTTAAAATTTTCATAAACTCCTCATCAGTTATTTGTCTTTTAAACTTTGTAGCACAACTAAACATCATAACAGAATAAATTGCTATAAAAGATGTCCAACTTATTTGTGCTTTAGATATAAACATTGACATAAAAAGTCCAAGTCCTTCAGCTGAAGTATTCAACATTTTAAATTTCTTTCTAGACCTTCTAGCAAGATTATAATAATCATCATCAATATTCTCAGACAAAAAAATATATTCCTCATTAGTTCTAAAACTCACAAGCAAATCACGAAGCTCCAACATACCAGGAACATCTAAAAACTCATTAAGCTTAGCATAACTCTCCTCAAAATCCTTCTCAAGAAACTCCTTATCATAAATCTTCATAACATAACCTCCATTTTACCAAAATTTCAATTTACTAACAAACTTAGTTACAGACTTACTTACCCTTTTTACTGTATTAGTAACCTTCTTAGCAACAGACTTAACACCACTAGAAACCTTCTTAGCAACAGACTTAATAGCCTTAGTAGCAGAACTAACACCACTATAAACCTTCTTAGCAACAGAACTAACAATATTAGCAGAGGAAATAATTTGTTTAAACATATTAGAAGAGGTTTTTATATATGCACTACTAATCGTATTACCAACACTAGATAAAGTAGAATAAACATCATTCCAAGTACCATCAATATTAAGAACACTTACCCATGGTTTAATAGGATTATTTAAATATCCATTAAATGCCCCCACAATTATATTTTTTGTTTTCTTACTTAAAAGTTGGGTAGTACTTAAGTGATTAATTAACGAACCTAAAATAGGGGACTTACTAAACAATTTAGAATTAAAATGACTAATAAATGTCTCTGTCAATCCATTAAGAGGATTAGCCAAAATACTCAAAGCATCACTAGCATAACCAACAAATTTATTAAACTGGCCCAAATGTTTTATATTATTTAATTTACCAATAATTTTTCCTAATTTAGGAAGTTTAGTACCAATGAATTTTGTTACTGAAAGTCCAGCACTTGCAGCAAGACCACCAGTACCCAAACTAACAATATCCAGAATACATAAACCAACAGTTAAAGGAGTAACACCACCATCATCCTCAACATTTAAAAATATACAACCAGCAACTTTAACAGCTAAACCTAAATAACCATAATTCTTATCTAAATCATCATATCCAGGAATAGTATAAAAAGGAGTATTTAACCAAGTCCATGCAGCACTTAAAAAATCAGTACCATAAATATCCGCCATCTCAGTATTATCCATAACAGTACCATTATGAACAGTACCATTAACAACTAAAACAATACCAGTAAACAAATCCTCAAAAGAACTACGACTAACATTCAACAAACCAGCAGTAGAATCACCAAGAACAATCCAATCCTCAGCAACATTCCAAACAACACTATAATGCAAATCTCCACTAATATTCAACAAAACAATATCCAAATTACTTAAATCAGAATAACCAACACCCTTAAAAGCAGTAGCATTAGTAAAATTATTGTCTCTCAAGAAATTAACAAGATTAAGCAAACTAGTACCATTACCATCAACACTAGTACCATTAATAATAAACTCTTGTGAGAATCCAGAATAACCTAATTTAGCTAAAACAGTAGCAATAGATGCAGGACCACAACTCCACATATCCCTCTGCAAAACAATACCAGGATCATCAAAACTACTAAAATCACCAAGAACATTACCAATAAAACTATTATCACCAACACACACTGAAGAATTATAAACAGAATACCCCACAATGTTATTATTAAATATGTTAGAACTAATATTAGTACTATTAGAATCAATCATCTCCAAACCAAGATAAGACTCACAAACACTACTATTCAATAAACTAGTATTATTAGACCTAACAAGATCCAAACCAATCCAACAACCAGTGAAATTAGAATAACCAACAGTCAAATTACAATTACCTAAAATAAAAGTACCATAATCACAATCCACAAAACGAGAACCATTAACAATGAGATTATCACAATAAGCAGCATAAACCCCATAATCACAATCCAAGAAACTACAATTAGAAACAGAAGCATTAACAGCCCCTAACATATACAACCCAATCATAGAACCTGTAAAACTACAATTATAAAAACTAGTATCTACACCAAAATCACTTACAGCATAAGAATCTTCAGCACTATTAATGAACAAGTTATAAAAACTCATTCCAGCACCAAACACAGTAACAGTAGCCATAGACTCATCAGAAGGATTCAAATAAACAGTACCATTACCAAACAAAGTAACATTCTTATAAACAAAAATATTCTCAGTAAAAATACCCTCACTCAAAACTATTGTATCACCAGCAACAGTGTCATTATCATTAATAGCCTCCTGAATACTACCATAACCCTTACCAGAACGATTATTAACAACACCAAAACTACCATTACCAGGAACATATAAAACATCACAAACAGTCTGATTATTCAACATCACATAAACACAAGCCTCACCACCACAAGAACAATTAAAATTAACACTAACAAAACCATCCTCAGACAAAGCACTACCATCAATACTTCCACAACTTGATGAAAAACTCATATTAACATTATCCAAAGAATACTCACGACTAGTATCATCACCAAGATTATTACGAGTCAAATCACCAATAACAACAACATCATAAGCACCAGAAGAACAATTAGAAGACCAATCAACTAAACAATCCAAACCTAAAACAAGCCAAGAACCAACACTAACATTACCACAAATAATATTAGCAAAATCAGGATTATTAGAACCCCACCAATTATTAGTCAAATTAACCTCACAAGACTCAACAAAAGCACCAGAAGCAGAAGCTAAACTATTAAAATTCACACAACCAGTAACATCATCCAAATAAACACTATAACCAGCACCAGAAATAACATTACCAATAACAGTAACATTAACAGAATCAACAACAGAGACCCCAACAACAGAAGCACCACTAACAACATTAGACTCTACAGTAGTAAAATTACCATTCTCCACAACAACACCAGAAGAACAATTATTAAACTCACAAAAACCAATGTAAACATCAGAACAATTACCAACAAAAACACCAGAATCTAAACCATTAAAAGTACAATACATAATCTCACAAGAAGACCCATTAACACCAACAAAACCACCATCAAAAACAAAACCCTCAACAGTAGAATTACAATAAACTAACCACAAAGAACAATTAACAAAACTAACATTACAACCACTAACAGAACTTAAATAAATAGTCTTATTAACAACAACATCCTCACAAATAGAAGACTTACCAATAC
>JAZLLL010000059.1:0-2897 GCA_045598125.1 Methanobrevibacter sp.
TTATTTTTTTCAAGAATTTAGGTTAATTGATTTTTGTCAAGTTTTTCAAATTCCCTTCTTAAATTTATAAATTCTTATTCTATATTTTATTCTCTATTATTTTATTGGATTTTTATATAATGTAATTTTTATTAAATTTATCTCCAATATTTTTAAATAGTATTTTATAATTTTATAAATTAATTGAATGTATTCATTTTAATTAAGTATGGGTTTATTTAAATCAATTCATGAATCATTCTTAGTGCATCTAGTAAACCATGGCTATATTCAATACATCCGAAAGATGTTCTCATATCTTTTTTTTCAAGATAATATTTTGAATCATTCCAATAATCAATAGCTCTATCATAAACTTCCTTTTCTTTTCCTATAAAATTAATATCTTCAACCTGTTTAAGATTTCTCTCAAGTTTTTTAATATCTATAGTTATTTTTTCTTCACTTTCTAAATTTTCCATTTTAAATCCTCCTGATTCATATCCTTTTATTATTTATTTAATTAATTAGAGGGTTAATGTTATTTTTCATTGTTTTTAGTTAATTTTTTTCTTATTTAATTCTTTATAAGTATGATATATTCTTTGACCTACTGTAAAATAAGATAGGATTATAATTATATATATTGTGTAAGTAAAAATGATTTTTGTATTGTTTAGTCCTACAATATTTGTAAATCCTACTAATAATGATCCTAAAACTAAAATTAGTAATCGTACTGCTCTTTCGGCTATTCCGACATTACATTTAATTCCTTGTGTTTCAGCTCTGGATCTAACATAACTAACAGTTATTGCTGAGTGAATAGCTAAAATTCCACAAAACCAATCACAATATCCTCCAAATATAATTCCAATATAAATAATTGCATCTGAAAATCTATCTGTTGTTGAATCTAAAAATGCTCCAAATGAACTATTTTTTTCATGATATCTTGCAACAGCACCATCTAAAACATCTAAAAATCCACTAATTAAAATAAATAATCCTCCTAAAAGGATATGATTTCTTGCAAAGAAATATGCAGAAAATAAAGACATAATTGGTGAAATTAATGTTATGATATTGGGGTTTATATTAATTCTTCTAGCTATTGGATTTAAAAATTTAGTTAATGTTGGTCTTAAAATTTCAAGCATAATTTTAATTATATGAATTTACTAATATAAATTTAATTAAATTATAATTAATTTGATGATAACTTTAATAAATTAATTTAATATTATTAAATATTTAATATTAATTATAATGAATTATAAATAAATATATTGGCAGTATAGTTATGAAAATATTAAAATTAAATCCTAAAAATCCTGATGAAAAATTGATAAATAAAGCTATAGATGTTATGGCAGATGGTGGGGTGATTTTGTATCCTACTGATACAGTTTATGGTTTAGGAGCTAATATTTTTAATAAAGAAGCGGTAGAAAGAATTAATAAAATAAAACATAGGGATTTTACAAAACCTTTTTCTGTTTTAGTTTCTAATGTAAATGCTTTAGATTTAGTTGCAAATGTAAATTTTAAAAATTGGAATCTTATTAATAGATGGCTTCCAGGTCCATTTACATTTATTCTTCCTAAAACTTCTATTATTCCTTCATTTGTTAGTTCAAATGATAAAATTGGTGTAAGGATTCCAGATAATAAAATTGCAATTTCTATTGCAAGAATCTTTCCAATTATTACTACAAGTGCTAATATTTCAGATAAAAAAACTTTGTCTAATCCTAAAGATATTTTAAAACAGATTGGGGATTCTGTAGATTTAGTTATTGATGTGGGTGTTTTAGAATCTTCTTCTCCATCTACTATAATTGATTTAACTAATTTTAAACCGTCTTTAGTTAGAAAAGGCTCTGAAATTTTAAATTTTAGAAGAAACATATATGGATCTTCTAAAAAAGATGATATTTAAAACAGAAATTAAGGTAATTAAAGAAATATTTTAAATAATAACCATATTAATTATATATTTAGTATTGATTATAGATAAACAGTAGAAATTATATATCTGGTATTGATTATAGATAAACAGTAGAGTATTTAGGATTAAGAAGAGGTTATTGATACAGCAGATTAGTGATATATAAATTAGTAATTTTATATTTTAATATTTCTCTATGGTATTAATAACTGGATTAAAATAAAGGTGATTAAATGAAATCTTTAGATAAATTGTATAATTATGAGAAAATAGCTACAAATTCTCCATTAGATAAGTTATTAGATGGAGGTGTTGAGAAAAGAAGTATCACTCAAATTTATGGGCCTCCAGGTTCTGGTAAAACAAATATTTCTTTAATACTTGCAGTTAATGTTGCAAAACAAGGTAAAAAAGTTGTTTATATTGATACTGAAGGTGGAATTTCTGTTGACCGTATAAAACAATTGGCAAAGGAAGATATGGATAAAGTAGCTAATAATATTCTTGTTTTAGAACCAAATACTTTTTATGATCAATATGAAGATTTAAAACTTGTTGATTCTATGATTTCTTCTAAAGTTCATGATGTTGATTTAATTGTTCTTGATTCTGCTGTTGCATTATATAGGGTTGAAGAAAATAAAAATAAATCTAATCTTTTAGGTAAACAAATGTCTATTTTATCTTCTCTTGCAAGATTATATGATTTAGCAGTTGTTGTGACTAATCAGATTTATTCCTCTTTTGAAGAGAATGATGAAGAATTTAAACCAATTGGTGGGACTATATTACAATATTGGAGTAAAACAATAATTGAACTTAAAAAAAATGAGGAATCTAAAAGTAGAGTTGCTCTTTTGAAAAGACATAAATATCTAACTGAAGGTTTAGCTATTCATTTTATTATTACAAATGATGGAATGGAATAATATATTTTTTATAGTAAAATATATTATTGTGCTATTTA
>JAZLLL010000060.1:0-2760 GCA_045598125.1 Methanobrevibacter sp.
TTGTTTATTAATATACATATTTGGTTATTTAATATATCGATATATTTAAATATGTCAATATATAAATTATTAAATATATCTTATAAAGACCTTTTTCTATATAAAGAAAAAGTTAAGATTAATTTTAAAACTAGGAGTTAATATTATGGATTATTTTAGTGAAGAATTATGGGCAAAATGGGCAAATAATAATTATCAAGAGTTTGAATCTTTAAAAGATGGTTCAAAAATTGCAATGTTACTTCCAAATACTGATAATTTAATTATCCTTGAAAAAGGAAATGATATTTCAGTTACAATAGATGATAAGAATTCTTTTGAATTTCCATTTGCAGAAATTGCATTTAAATTTGATGAAAAAACAATAGATATGGTTTTAAATGACTCTACTTTTGAAACATTCAAAAAGTTATCCAAAAATGATGAAGTTGGGGTTTTAGCGTTTGTATCTGCAGATATATTAAATAAATATAAATACATATCCTTTTTAAAGAGTTTTGGTCTTGAAATTAATACTGGTTGTAGTTGTGGGTGTTGTTAATGAGTGATGGGTGGAATTTTGATGGATTGGTAGAAGATGTTTTAGTTAAAAGTAATGATTCTTCAATACCTTGTTGTGGATCAGATTTATCATTTCCAGATAATTCAAAAGTTAAAAACCCAAAAAATCCTAAAGTAATTATTTCTAAAGAGTTTTTAAGGGAATTTGAAGAGACTTTTAATAAATATAAAATAGCTTATGTGAATAAAATTGATGATTTATTTTTACATGATTATAAATTTGATTTTTCATCTGCAATAGTAATTTTTCATGAAATGTATGATGACATTTTAGAATCTAAAATTGGTTCTGAGGCACAAAATAAAAATAATAATTTATATATCAATTTTGGTGATTTAACATATGAAATTTCAGATTATTTAAGAGCTCATGGTTTTGAAACTTATGTTGCACATCCACGTGAAGAAAAAATTAATTTCTCAAAAATAGCTCAGAAAGCAAATATGGGATGTATTGGTAAAAGTGGACTATTTATATCTCCAGAATTAGGCCCTAAACAAAAGATAAGTGCTATATTAGTTAATATTGAAAATTTACCAGTAACTAGTGAAAATCCTCATTTGTGGATAAGGAAATATTGTGAATATTGTAATTCATGTATTAAGAATTGTCCTCAAAATGCATTGAGTTTCATTGAAGAAACTAATGAAATGATATTGGATGAAGATGAATGTATTGGATGTAGTAATGGTTGTACAGAATGTATTAAAAATTGTATATTTTACAAAAAAGGATATGATAAAGTTTATCAAACTTTTAAAAAATTAGAAAAAAGAAAAAATATGGGAATAGTTTAACATGTGAATAGTTTCATTTAATAAACTATTTATTAAATAGTTTAAAAAAATTATCTAAATATTTAATGATATTTTCATCATACAAACTATAATAAATCCATTTTCCTTCTTTTCTTCCATTTAATATTCCTTCTTTTCTTAAAATATTTAAATGATGTGAAACCGTTGATTGGGATTTATCTATTGATTCTAGATGTTACAAGCACATAATTCACCATCTTTAAGTAAATAAATAATCTTTAATCTTGTGGGGTCTGCTAAAGATTTTAACATATCTGCATTTCTCTCCAATTCATTATCAGAAGGACAATTTCTATTTAAACTCCCACATTTACAGTTATTCTCTTTTAGATTCATAAATTTATATTTATAAGTTAATCTATTTATATATGTATAATAAAATAATTTAAAAATTAATAAAATTGCATGAAATATAAAGTTAACTAAAAATAATTAATTTAGGTTTCTTAAATTTTTGTTTGTGTGTTTTATTTAGTTTTATTTAGAAAATTAGTGTTTTTTTTTATTTGTGTGTTGTTTTGTAATATGTTCATTTAACGAATTTATTTAAACATCAAATACACCATCAAAACCTAGCAATCCCTATAAACCAAATAATGATGGTGCAAGAATTTCTCAAAAAAGCAGAAATAAAAAATAGAAGGAAAAATATTATTTCCTTCTAAAAATTATTTAAAAAAGAATAAAAATTAAAAATAAAACAATGAAAATAAATGTAGATAAACAAGCTCTTTTTAACCATTTAAAACCTTTTCTACCAGTTTCAACTTTATCTTCAATTACACTATAATTATCATTAATAGTTTTACCTATAGTAAATAACATTTCACCTTGAACAAAAAATTTAGATTGATTATCATTAGCATAATCACATAAAATTTTAGGAGTTGGAGAAGATTTAAACTCTCTAGAAAAAGCATATGCATTGATATAATAATATAAAGATATTCCATATAAAATAAATGATAAAAGAATAGCTCCAGATAATATTAATTTAACACTATACATAAAATTCTGATTTAATAATATGTGTTGAACAAGTAAGTTAATGAATAATGTAGCTTGTAAAGTTAACATCACTCCAGTTAAAACAATCATTTGACAATTTTTATTATCAACTAATTCATTACGAGCAACATCCTCATCATAAACATGAATCATCAAATCAGGTAATAACTTATCTCTTTTGATTGTTTCTTGAGTTATTTCTTCAGACATAAAATAATTGTCTCCAATAATCTTTTATAAAAAAAGGCCACTATTACATTATATGTAATAATGACCTTATAATAAAACATCATAAATGATTAAAAAAATAATAATTATTAAACGTTTTGTAATATGTTCATTTAACGAATTTATTTAAACCAATTTATCAAG
>JAZLLL010000061.1:0-4312 GCA_045598125.1 Methanobrevibacter sp.
AAATAAAATAAATAAAATTGAATTTATTACTAAATATTATAATATAAACTATTTATATTATAAATTATTAAAATTATAATTTAATATCTAATAATTTTATTAACTCTATTTAATTTATATCCAAATTTAAATCAACTATCTGATTATTCTTCTGCTTCCTCTTCTTCAGGACTTAAGATATCAGATATAGCTTTGCTACCTTCTTTTGTAACAACAGTATTAATTTGAACAATATCATCAGAAATGGTATTACCCCTAACAGTTTTTCTTCTTTTTACACCATCAGCTTTAGGGTGGTAGCCTATACCCCCAGTTAAAAGACTTTTGATTCTTCTAGGACCATCAACATCTTTTTTCATAGCAAAACCGTTTTTATCACTACCACCAGTGATTTTTAAGGTATAACCATCTAAACCGACAATTTGACCATCAAATTCTTCACCGATTTTTAAACCAATTAATTGTTTATCATTTGTTTCTAAATCAATTTGATAAGTAATATCTTTTTGAGAAACAACAACTTTAAATGCCAAAAAATTCCTCCTTTAGTTAATTTAGGAATTTAGTTCCTTAATTATCTAGACTAATTCTATAATTGTAAATATAATAAATTTAAACTGTATATGTAAACAAGCTAATTTAGTGAAAATTATTTTTAAATAATTATTTAAAAACAATAATAATCTAAAAGTTTAACTAATTATTCAAATAGATTCAACTATTCAAATAAGCCAAATTTACCCCAATCTGAATCAAGTTTACGTTTAATTTCTAAAATTTCACCAAGAGTATTAAATTCATCTTCATCCAATTTATCTTTAAATTCTCTCTCTAAAATTTTATAGTGTTTTTCAGGAATATCAACATATAGAGAATCTCCTTCTTCAAAGTCTTTACCAGCAATAGCATCATTAATTGCCATTGCAACTCTTTGACCTCTAGAAATTGCAGGTAATGTTTCACCTTTATCTTCCATACTTGCAATATTCCCCACATAATCACCATTATCATTAATTAAAGAATAACCTTGTTTAACAGTTCCAGCTTCAACTTCAATTCCACAAATAGCGGGTTTACTTTGTCTAAAGATTAATTTTGGTAAAACCATGAATTTAGCAGGTTTAACAATAGCATCTAACCATTGTTTTTTCTGAGCTTCTTTTCTCTCTTTAATCCATTCTTCATAATCTTCAGTAATTTGATAAATTACATCACCCGCAAAAAGTTTAATATTAGAATTATTTAAATCTTCCTGTGCTTTAGGATGTACTTTAACATTAAATGCAATAATAACACCATATTCTTCATTATCTTCACGAGCAATAGATGCATTAATAACATCTCTTTTAGTAACATCTCCAATTTCAGCCGATCTTACTGGAATATTAATTTCTTTAAGTAAATGAACTACTGCTTCAAGAGAACCAATAGTATCAGCTTTAACAAGTAAACCTTCTTCATCCACATCAACAGACATATTCTCTAATTCTTTTAGTAATTCTGACTCAACATCTTCCTTATCACTTAGTACTCTAAGAGGAGATCCTGAAACAATATCATCAAGATTAGGAGCAGATATCTTAATACCTGCAGCTGCAACAACTTCATCAACCTTTTTAAATTTTTTCTTGGAGTCTCTCATTTCTTCAAGAGGTAAAGGTCTTAAAATAGATCGAATTTTGGTTTTAACCAGATTATTTGAATCCATAAGAGCAATTTCATCAGTAGATCTTAAAACACCATCATAAATAATAGTATCAATAGTCATTCCAAGACCAGTTTCTTCTTTAACTTCTAAAACAGTACCTTTAGCAGGAACATCTTCATGAATTTCAAGTTGTTTAGTTAAATATTGTTGAGCTAATCCAAGTAACATTGTAATTAACTCAATAACTCCTTCACCAGATTTTGCACTCATAGGTATAATAGCTATTTGAGAAGCAAAATCAGTAACTCTATCAAATCTTTCAGATTGAAAACCTTCTTCATGAAGTATACCTACAAGCTCATAAATTTTTAAATCAAGATTAGTTTGAACACTTTGAGCTTGTTTTGTAAAACTTTGAGTAAAAGACTCTCCGTCATAAGATTCCCAACCGAATAATCTATCTACTTTATTTGCTGCAACAACAAAGGGTGTTTTATACATTTTTAAAATATTGATTGCCTCATAAGTTTGAGGTTTAAAACCTTCATTGATATCAACAATTAAAATAGCTAAATCTGCTAATGCACCACCACGTTTTCTTAAAGAAGTAAATGCAGCATGTCCAGGAGTATCAATAAAAAACAAACCAGGTAATGTATCTTTGATAGATAATTTAGCTATAAAATTACCACAAATATCATTAATAGTATCTATAGGAATTTCAGTAGCTCCAATATGCTGAGTAATACCACCAGCTTCCCTATCAGCTACAGTACTTCCACGAATATAATCTAACAAAGTAGTTTTACCATGATCTACATGACCTAAAACAGATACAATTGGGGATCTAATTTTCATTTTTACTCCTTAACATAAATAATGTTTACATTATAATAATTTAAATCTCAATAAGGATAATTTATAATTTTAGTAAATTAAAAATTACACAAATAATGACTGTAAATATATTCATAAATCCAAGCATTATATAATACCTATAAATTTATTCATAAATCCAAGCATTATCAGACATAGAATAATCACAAATTTCTTCTTCATTAAAGAAAAGAGCTATTTCTCTTTTAGCAGATTCTGGTGCATCAGATGCATGAATAATATTTCTTCCAGTATCCATACCAAAATCCCCTCTAATAGTTCCCATAGCTGCTTCTTTAGGATTAGTTGCACCAACCATTTTTCTAATGACAGATATTGCATCATCCCCTTCAATAACCATAGTTAAAGCTGGAGAAGAAGTAATATATTCAACTAAACCATTGAAGAAAGGTTTTTCAGAATGTTCTCCATAATGTTCTTTAGCTAAATCTTCGTCAATTTGTCTTAATTTCATAGCAACAATTTTGAGACCTTTCTCTTCAAAACGGCTTAAAATTTGACCCATTAAACGTCTAGATACAGCATCAGGTTTCATCATAACAAAGCTTTTTTCAATCATTCTTTAACCCATTTAACTTTTCTTGGTACTCTACCAAGTTTTATCATATTTTTTTCACATTTACTACTACAGAAGAAATAGATAGAACCATCTTTTTTAACATACATTTTTCCAGTCCCTTCTTCTATTTCTTTACTACAGAATGAACAAGTTCTCATGTTATTACACCTTCTTAATAACTAAGAATTTCAACTTAAAAACCTTAAAGGTTCTTAAGGAGTTCTAATCTCCTTAGCTTCTCTAATTGTGTCGAGTAACATTAAAATATCGCCTTTTCTTACAGGTCCCATGATATTTCTTGTTAAAATTCTTCCTTTATCTCTTCCATCGAGAATTCTGCATTTTACTTGCATAATTTCTCCAGTCATACCAGTTCTGTTAAGAACTTCTATAACTTCAGCTGGACTTCCTTCTTCCATATTATCACCTGTTAATAATAATTGAAGATAAAATCTTCTTTAAACAGAGCTGAAAAATATCTATTCTTTAAGTTCTGCGACTTTTTCAACAACTTCTGCGACTAATTCTTCAGCATCTCCAGCATCAACAATACATGCGGAAGCAGTACCGACACTTAAACCTGCAGCTGCCCCTACTTTATCTTTAGTAGCTAAGTATGCGTAAGGAATTTCTTTTTCTTCTGCAAGAACAGGAATGTGTGCAACGATTTCAGCAGGATCTACATCTTCTGCAATTAATACTAAAGCTGCATTTCCTCTTTCAATAAATTTAGTTACTTCGTTAGTTCCTTTTGCTACTTTACCAGTTTTTTGTGCTACTTCTAAAGCTTCTTCTGCTTTATTAGCGATTTCTTCAGGTGTATCAAATTTTACATAAATGTTTGCCATATAATTTACCTCCTTTTTCATCTGGCTTTTTGCCATCCATCGGCAAATATTATAATTGCAATAAAATCACATCTTTTTTAGATTTTATTAAATTTAATAATAAACAATTATAATAATTAAAACAGTAATTTAACAATAAATTTATTAAACTTTTGTTTACTAAATTTTAAAGTAAAACTACAATTTAATATAAATCTATAAAAATAAAATAACAATTTAAAGATTGTAATAATCCAAGACTAATAAATATTTTAATTAATCATTGATTAAAACTTAATCCTAAAATACAAATCAAATTTATAGATTTAAAGTTTTAATCTATAACTCTAAATATTATATCCATATCACTAAATAATATCT
>JAZLLL010000062.1:0-4621 GCA_045598125.1 Methanobrevibacter sp.
ATTTAACCTAAATTGATAATTTTATCTATGATTATAATAATTATTTTAACTTTTCATAGCATTTGATAAGAAATAATTCTGAAATTCAATTAACAATAAAAAAAATTAAAACATCATTTATAAAAATAAAATAAAATTGATAAAATAGCTTGAAGAAAAGTAAATTAAAAATAAAGCTTAAATTAAAGTTTAAAACTTATAAAAATAGATGCATTTATTAAGTAGAAAAAACAGTAGATTAAATATAAATTCAAATATATTTAAAATAAATTAAAGTTTAATTAAGTAAAGCTTACTTTAATTTTTATAAAATTTATATAAATATTTAAAAACTATAGAAAAGGAGATAAAAAATGACTCAATTAACTGATGCAAGAGCAGGCATTATTACTGATGAAATGAAACATGTTGCTAAAATTGAAAATCTTAGTGAAGAATTTATTAGAGATTCTGTTGCAAAAGGAACTATTGTAATTCCACATAATGTAAATAGAAATATTGAAGCTTGTGCTATTGGTGCAGGACTTAGGACTAAAGTAAATGCAACAATAGGAACTTCTACAGATATTGTAAACTTCGATGAAGAAGAATTAAAAGCTCAAATAGCTATTGATAATGGTGCAGACTGTTTAATGGAATTAAGTATTGGTGGAGATTTAGATGAAATTAGAAGAAGAATCTTGAAAATGTCCCCATTACCTGTTGGAAGTGTTCCTATTTACCAAGCAGCTATTGAAACAATAAGAGACAAAGGATCAGCTATTTACATGGATGAAGAAATAATGTTTAAAACCATTGAAAAACAAGCTAAAGATGGTGTAGATTTTATGGCAATTCATTGTAGTGTAAATATTGAATGTTTAGCACGTCTTAAAAGACAAGGAAGAAAAGCAGGTTTAGTATCTCGTGGAGGAGCATTTATATCTTCATGGATTATTGAAAATGAAATGGAAAACCCATTATTTAAAAATTATGATTATATATTAGAAATTGCAAAAGAACATGATGTAGTAATGTCTCTTGCAAACGCTATGAGAGCTGGAGCAATAGCTGATTCAACAGATAGAGCACAAGTTCAAGAACTTATTATTTTAGGAGAATTAGTCGATAGAGCAAGAGAAGCAGGTGTTCAAACAATGATTGAAGGCCCAGGCCATATACCTATTAACGAAATCCCTGCAAATGTAGCCATACAGAAAAAATTGTGTTCCCAAGCTCCGTTTTATATGTTAGGACCTATTGTATGTGATATTGCACCAGGCTATGATCATATTGTATCTTCTATTGGTGCAGCTGCTTCTGCAAAAGCAGGTGCTGACTTTATTTGTTATGTAACTCCTGCAGAACATTTAGCATTGCCATCCCCACAAGATGTAAAAGATGGAGTTATTGCAACAAGAATTGGAGCATATGCTGGAGACATGGCTAAAGGAGTGCATAATGGAGAAAAAGATTTACTCATGGCTAATGCAAGAAAAGCACTTGATTGGGAAGAACAATATAATTTAGCTATTTGTCCTGCAGATGCAAGAGCAAAAAGAGAAAACAGACCACCCGAAGATTCTGATGCATGTACCATGTGTGGAAACTTCTGTGCTGTAAAAATTGTTAACGAATGGTTAGATAAAGCTGAACCAGAATTTTTTAATAATGTCTAGTTTAGTTATTAAATTTTAATAAACTTTAAAATTTAATTTTTTTATTTTTATTTTTTTTTAATTTCTGATTTTATAAAATAACATATTTATAAGATAATTATAAAGACAATTTATATTAAACTAATTTTAATTAATCATAAACTACTTAATTATAAACTAATTTTAATTATTTAAAATATTAACTTTTTATAATATAATGATTAAAATATATAATATAATAAAAAATAAATCTTAAAATCTCATTTTATAATTTTTTATTAATTTATTATTTAATTAAACAAAAGATTATTGAAATAAATATTATAAATCTATGGTGAAATGATGAAACATTGGATTGAAAGAATCGCTACTGATTTAAGTGAAAGAAATGTTGAAAAACATGTTATTGCAAGTGGTACATCCATATCAGGTTCCATCCATATTGGAAATTCATGTGATGTATTTATAGCAAATGCTATTGGAAAAGCATTACGTAAATTAGGAAAAAATGCTGAAACTATTTGGATTGCAGATGACCACGATCCCCTTAGAAAAGTTCCTTATCCATTACCGGAAAATTATGAAAAATATTTAGGAATGCCTTACTCCAATATTCCATGTCCAGAAGGTTGTTGTTCTAATTTTGTAGAACATTTTGAAAAACCTCTATTTAAAGTAATGGATGATTATGGAATTGAAATTACACATAAATCCGGATTCGAAATGTACAAAGAAGGAATTTATAATGAATCCATTAGAATAGCACTTGAAAAACATAATGAAATTAAAACTATTCTTGATGAATATAGGAGAGAACCCTTACCAGAATATTGGTTACCTTATAACCCTATTTGTGAAAAATGTGGTAGAGTAAATACTACTGAAGCCTATGATTATGATGGAGATTTAGTAAAATATAGATGTCAATGTGGCCATGAAGGTGAAGTAGATATTAAAGATGGGAATGGAAAACTTACATGGAGAGTAGAATGGGCAGCAAGATGGAAAATTTTTGGAACTACTTGTGAACCTTTTGGAAAAGATCATGCTGCAAGTGGAGGATCTTATGATGTAGGTAAAATAATTTCTGAAGAAATTTATAACTGGCCAGCACCTTATCCAGTACCTTATGAATGGATTACTCTTGATGGTGAAGCTATGAGTAAATCTCATGGAGTATTTTTTACTCCAGAACAATGGTTAGAAATTGGACCTGCAGAAAGTCTTAATTATTACTTATTTAGAAGTAAACCAATGAAATCTAAAGATTTTTCACCAAAAATGCCTTTCTTAGACTTCATAGATCAATTCGACAAAGTTGAAAAAGTATTTTATGATGAAGAAGAAGCTCCATCAGAAAAAGAAGGTAAAAAATGGAAAAAAATTTATGAAATGGTCCAAATTGATGAAAATGCTCCATTACCATTTAGACCACCATATAGATTCTTAGTTAATGCTTATCAAATTGCTGGAGATAATTTAGATAAAATTTTTGATATTTTAAAAAGAAATTCTCAACTAACTAAAAGTTTTGAAAATAAAGAATTTTCTGATTTGACTGAATTAGAACTTAAACAATTCAAAGAAAGAGTAAATAATGTAGCTAATTGGTTAGAAAAATATGCTCCAAAATTTGTAAAATTCCAAGTTCAAGAAAAAAATATACCTAAACTACCTCTTACTGATGAGCAAATAGCATTTTTAAATGATTTATCAAATTTAATGGAAGAAAAAGAATTTAATAAAGCTGAAGACTTACATGATGAGATGTATGTAATTTTAGAATCACATGGTTTAAAACCACAAAAAGCATTCCAAGCTATTTATAAAATGATTCTTGGACAAAAACAAGGGCCAAGAGCAGCTTCATTCCTCCTTTCATTAGAAAAAGAATTTGTTATTAAAAGATTAAGACAAGAAGCTTAATTAAATTATTTTTTATAAAAAATTAAAAATTTATTAAGAGGTAGATTAAATTATCTCTTAATATTATTCTTTCTTTTATTTATTTAATACTCCTTACCTTATAAAAAAACAGTTTTTTACTTACAAAAATAAAGAATAAATATCAATTTTCTTCTAAATCAGAAATATCAACAGATTTATTAGTTAATCTCTCAAAAAATCCTCTTTTAGATTGAGATTTAATAATTTCAATTAATTTATGATTTTTAACTTTAAGACTATTAATAGATTTATCTTTAGATTTAACACGAGTGCTTAACTTATCATATTCTTTAATTTTATCATTTAACTTATAATTAGTATCTTTAAGTTTAGATTCTAATTTAGCTATTTGACCACGTAAACCTTCAGTATCTTTCAAAGCATCATTTTTATCTTTAAGTTCATTATTTAATTTATCAATATCTAATTTAAGTCTGTTAATAATGTCCTCAGATTTATCATAATCTTTTTTAATATTGTTAAATTCTTTAGATTTTTCAGATAATTCTTTATCTTTTAATTTAAATTTATCTTCAAGCTGAGCAATTTTAACTTTAAGATTTTCAATTTCTTCTAATTTTTCGGGATTTAAACCATTCCCCTCTCCTAATGTTTCTTTAAATTTATTAAATTTAGCTTCTACAGCGTTTATTTCAGCAACACTTTCCTTTTCAATTTCTTCAACTAATTTTTCAATTTCTTCAATACGAACTTTAGATAATTGAAGAGCAGCACCTTTTTTAGCAACACTATCACTCAAATCAGCATTAATTTCTAATTGATTAAAATATTTTTTAGTACTATTCTCTAAAGCTTCTGTTAACTCTATCTTAAGAGTTTTTAATTTTTTATTCTCCTTTTTAAGTTCAGGAATAATTTCATTAGTTAAATGATTCAATTCATTAGCTTGATTTTTAAGTTTCTTTTCTTTATCCTCTAATTGTACTTTTAAATTCTCGATAATTTCTTCTGAAATAAAAATCACATCCTCAGATTTATTTAAACCATATATTCAACAACAAATAACTAATTATTAA
>JAZLLL010000063.1:0-10570 GCA_045598125.1 Methanobrevibacter sp.
TATTTGTTTTTATAAATTATAACTCAATTAATAGGAGTTTAATATGAGTATTAAAGATAAAGATAATTTTGTAGATAATAGTCCTTTAGGTGCTATACTTTTTATATTTCATAAAAATCAACATAAGTATGTTAATAACTCTCTAAAAAAATATGATTTAACTATTAATCAAGCTTTATTTTTACTTAAGATGTATTATAGTGAAGAATATTTATGTCAAGAAGATTTAGTGGATGCTTTTTATTTAACTAAGGGAGCTGTTGCTAAATCTATTAAAAATTTAGAAGAAAAAGAATTTATTATACGTGAACATTTAGAGGAGGATAAACGTAAATATAGTTTGTTGTTATCTTCTAAAGGTGAAGAAATGATTCCAATTATTCAAAGGATTAATGAAAATTGGGAAAATAAAATAGGTTTAAATAAATTAGATAAAGAATTTATGGAGATTTTTAAAGATTTAACTTCAAAAGCTATTGAATTAAATCGAATAAGGTAATACTGTATTGAAAGTAATTTGAGTCTTTTAGACATGAATCTATTTTAAACTATAAATTAAGTTTTTAAGATATTATTAAAGGTGAAAATATGAAATTAGAATTAGAAAATTATGCAGTTCTTGTTGCTTTTTTATGTAACTTTTTTGCAATATTTTTATCAAATGGGATTATTGTAGGAGTTCCATCAATAGCTAGTGAGTTTGGTATGAGTAATTTTATCCAAAATTGGATACCTACTATTTTATTTTTAGTCATGGCTGTTTTTACAGTTCCAGCAGGTCAATTATCTGGAAAGTTCGGTGTTAAGAAATCTCTTCTTATGGGTCTTATAGTTTACTTTATAGGTTCTTTAGGAGCTTGTTTATCTATTTCTTCTGAAATATTTTTAATATTTAGGATTGTTCAAGGTGCAGGAATAGCATTTATAACAGTATCAGCTATGGCTATGGTAGTATCAGCTACTAAACCTAAAAATAGAGGTAAAGCATTAGGAACTGCTGTCACTGGTGTTTACTTAGCTACTTCGTTTGCTCCTGTAATTTGTGGTGCTCTTACTTATAATTTTGGCTGGAGATCAATGTTTTATCTTGTTCTTCCATTTTTAGTATTATGTATGGTAATTTTAATTTTAAAAATTCCAGAAGACTGGAAGACTTATGAAAATGAAGCAATTGATAAATTAGGGTCTATAATTTGGACTATTGGTATTCTATTATTTGTATATGGATTTACAAATTTGACTAATAATTTAGGAATTGTTCTCACTGTTATTGGTTTAATAGTTCTTTTAATATTTGGAATTTATGAGTTAAGAGTTAAATATCCAGTATTTAATATGAGTTTGTTTAAAAATAGAAAATTTTTATCTTCTAATATTGCTGCACTTTGTAGCTATCTAGCTATTATGGTTGTTACAACTATTTTAAACTATCATTTTCAATATGTTAGAGGATGGAATTCTCAAATGGCTGGTTTAATTTTAATTATAACTCCAATTTTAATGGTTATCATGGCTCCGAATGCAGGTAAACTTTCAGATAAGTATCATCCACAAAAATTAGCAGCTATTGGAATGGTTATTGCAGCTATTTCTTTAGGAATTTTATCTTTCTTAGATGCAAATACTCCTATTTATCTTGTAGTTATAGCTATGATTTTACAAGGTATTGGGATGGGATTATTCACTTCTCCAAATATGAATGCAATTATGAGTTCAGTTCCTCCTAAATTTGCACCAACTGCTTCTGCATCTCAATCTACAATGAGAACAATTGGTCAAACAATGAGTTTAGGAATGCTTACTCTTGTTTTTGCTTGGATTATGGGTAATGCTCCAATGCTTACAAAATATTCTTCACAAATCGTTCAAGGTTCACAATTAATTTGTGGGATTTGTTCTATACTATGTATTTTAGCCATTTTTGCATCATTAGTAGGAATAAAATCAAAAGATAAATTTAATACAGAATAATTTTAAATTATTCTTTTTTTTTTAATTAAGTTTTATTTTAGAAATTTATTATTTTTAAAAAAAGATTTAAGATATGTGAGTAATGTTTTAAAAAGAGAAAAAAAGAATAGCTAATAGCTATTAAATTTTATGTTTAACCTTGGATAGTAACTTTTAACATTTTGTCGCCTTGGCGAATAGCATTTACTACATCCATGCCTTCAATAACTTGTCCAAATACAGTATGAACTCCGTCTAAATGAGGTTGTGGGGAGTGAGTAATAAAGAATTGGCTTCCACCAGTATCTTTACCTGCATGTGCCATAGACAATGCACCAGTTCCATGTCTATGAGGATTTCCTTCAGTTTCACATTTAATAGTCCAACCAGGTCCACCAGTTCCATTACCTATAGGACATCCACCTTGAATAACAAAGTTAGGAATTACTCTATGGAAAGTTAAGCCATCATAAAATCCACTTTTTATTAATTTTTCAAAATTAGCTACAGTTCCTGGAGCTTCATTAGGGAATAATTCTAATACAATGTTTCCTTTTTCAGTTTCAATAGTTGCTTTTTTCATTTTATCACTTAATTTATTGTAAATAAAATAGTAAATATTAAATAATATTTAACTAATTATATTTAATGTTTTTTTATCATATAAAATTTTTTGACTTTAGAGATATTTTGATAATTTGGTATTTTTTAATATTTACTTTAACTTTTTATATTTTTAGATTTTAAAATTTATTAAGTTTTAAACTTTAATTTTACCAGATAAAATATTTTTATAATCTTCATAATTCTTTTTTAGAAGATTTGGAATGTTTAGTTCATAAGGACATTTTGATACACAGTTCATACATTCATTACAGTTTTCAATTTTTCTCATCATATCTTGAGCTTCTTTTGTAAGTGAAGGTTTAGAAGGGAATCTCCTAATCCAAAGGGACATTCTCCCACATTTTGATATTTCAATATCTTGGGGACAAGGTTCACAATATCCACAACCTCTACAAAAATCTCCTTTAAGTTCTTTTCTTTCACTAGAAATTATTTTAGATAACTTTTCATCAAGTTTAGGTTCATCTTTCATGTATGAAATGAATTCATTTAATTCAGATTCTTTCTGAATTCCCCAGATAGGCACTACATTAGGAAATTGATGGATATAAGAATATGTTGCTTTTGAACTTTTTATTAATCCTCCAGCCATTGCTTTCATGGCTATAAAACCAATATTTTTTGCTATAGATTTTTCAACAATGGCTAGTTCTTTAGAACCTGTAATGTAAGAAAAGGGAAATTGAATTGTTTCGTATAATTCACTGTTAATAGCTTCTTCTGCAAGTTCGTATTTATGTGAGGTAAAACCTATATGTTTAATTAACCCTTCATCTTTTAAATCAAAAAGAGTATCATAAACTCCAGATCCATCACCTTCGGTTGGACAAAAAGAAGGATTATGGATTTGATATAAATCAATATAATCAGTTTCAAGTTTATCTAGTGATGTATTAAGATCAGATTTAATATCTTTCCTATTTTCACCTTGTGTTTTAGTAGCTAAAATTATATTCTCTCTAGGATACTCTTTATTCCATCCTTTAAATGCAGTGGCTATTTTTTCTTCACTATCTGTATATGCTCTTGCAGTATCTATAAAATTTATTCCATTTTCATAAGCTTTTCTAAGTAAATTACTACTTTCTTCAAAACTTACTCTTTGAATAGGCAATGCTCCGAAACCATTTTTTTCAATTTTAAGTCCAGTTTTTCCAAGTATTATCTTAGTCATTTCATCACCTTTCTCTTTTATTTTTTATTATTTATTAATTATTTTTTTATATTATAATTAATAAATATAATTATGATAAATTATTAACTTTATATTGTTTTGAGATAAGTTTATTATTAAAATTATAGTTTATTATAGAAACTCACATGTCTTATTTTATAATAATAAAATTAAATAATAAAATTAATTACTCATTATTATTAATTATATGGTGGATGAAATGAAAACACAAGAAATTATTGATATTGAAGATAAATACTTTATTAACACATTTAATAGAGTACCTGTTGTTCTTGATTATGGAAAAGGTGCTAAAGTATGGGATATTGAAGGTAATGAATATTTAGACTTTTTAGCAGGAATTGCGGTTAATTGTTTAGGTCATAATCATCCGGCTCTTGTAAAAGCTATTGAAGAACAATCAAAAAAATTGATTCATATTTCAAGTATTTACTATAATGAACCTGCTACTATTTATGCTAAAAAATTAATTGATATGATTAATTTTGATAGAATATTCTTTGCGAATTCTGGTGCTGAAGCTAATGAGGGTGCTATTAAACTTGCTTTAAAACATAGTGGAAAAAGTGAGGTACTTTATTGTGGAGGTTCTTTCCATGGAAGGACTATTTTAACTCTATCTGTAACTGATCATCCAGAATATAAAGAACCTTACCTAAAAAATATGCCTTCTGGTTTTAAAGGAGTTCCTTACGGTGATTTAAACGCGATTAAAGAAGCTATTACAGATGAAACTGCTGCAATTATTATTGAACCAGTTCAAGGTGAAGGTGGAGTTAATTTACCTACTAAAGAGTTCTTTAAAGGTTTAGAAGCACTTTGTAAGGAAAAAGGTGTTTTATTAATTGTAGATGAAGTTCAATCTGGTTTTGGTAGATGTGGAACTTTATTTGCTCACCAACTTTATGATATTAAACCTGATATTATGACTATGGCTAAAGGAATTGGTGGAGGATTTCCAATGGCAGCATTTGTAGCAACTGAAGAAGTAGCTAGTGCTTTTGTTCCAGGTGATCATGGAACTACATTTGCAGGAAGTCCTTTAGCTGGAGCATGTGCAAATGCGGTTATTGATACAATTGTAAACGAAAATCTTGTAGAAAACTCAAAAATTATGGGCGAATACTTTATCTCTAAATTAAATGAATTATCTGATAAATATGATTTTATAACTGATGTAAGAGGTTCTGGATTATTAATAGGGCTTGAACTTGCTTTTGAAGGTGGAGAAATTGTTGGTAAAATGTTTGAAAAAGGATTTTTAATCAACTGTACAGCAGGAAATGTTTTAAGATTTGCACCACCTCTTATAATTGGTGAAAATGAAATTAATGCACTTGTTAAAGCATTAGATGAAGTTTTTGATAATTTATAATTTCAATTTTATTTTTTTATATTTTAAATTCTTGTTTTTCTAGAGCTTTTTTTACAGTAGAAGTTAAAATATTTTTATTATAAAAGTCTTTAATTTCATCTAAACTTAGCCACTTATAATCTTCATGTTCTGAACTTAGTTTAATATCATTATTTAAATCATTTTTAAAATCTACATTCATTATAATTTGAACGGTTTTTATAATGTCATTATTTTTATTAAAACTAGTTTCAACAGCATCATATAATCCTTTAATAATAATATCAAGTCTAGTTTCTTCTTTAAATTCTCTAACAAGTGCTTCTTCAAAAAATTCTCCAGTATCTACTTTTCCGCCAGGGATTTCCCATTTTTTAGCTTCATTTCTTGATTTAAAGTGTCTTTTAACTAATAATATTTTATTTTCTTCATTTTTTAGTATTCCTCTAACTGTTAGTCCCCATTTATTATTTATATCTTCCATTTTTTTACCTCATTTTTTCTAATATTTTATTTTTTGTTTATTTATCCATTTTTTAAATAATTATATATAATTTGAATAACAAATGTTTTATTGTTAAATCTTAAGTATTAATGGTTATAGAACTTTTTAATATTTATAATTTAAGTTATTAAAGTTTAATACTATTAATTTATCTCTTGGAGGTTTAAAATGGACTTAAATATTAAAATTAATAATAAAAACCACTTAGATATTGGTGGTGCTGATGCTTGTGAACTTGTTGAAAACTATGGAACTCCAGTTTATGTAATTGATGAGGATAGAATTAGGGATAATTATAAAAGATTTTACAATGCTTTTACTAAATTTTATCCTAAATTTAAAGTATTTTATGCATGTAAAGCTAATACAAATGTTGCTGTTTTAAAAATCCTTGAGGAAGAGGGGTGTTGTATTGATGCAGTTTCTCCAGGTGAAGTTTATATCTCTAAAAAAATGGGTTTTAGTGGAGATAGAATCTTATTTACTGGAAATAATATCAAAAATGATGAGATGGAATATGTAAATAGTGAAGATGTAATTTTAAATATTGATTCTGTTTCAGCACTTAAAAGATTAGCTAAAAATATTAATCCTAAAGGTAAAAAAATCTCATTTAGAGTAAATCCTATGGTTGGAGCTGGCCACCATGATCATTGTATTACTGGTGGGGAAATGAGTAAATTTGGTATTATGGAAACTGAAGCTGTTGAAGTTTATAAATTAGCTAAAGAATTAGGGTTTGAACCTGTAGGTATGCACTCTCATATTGGTTCTGGTATTTTAGATCCTGAACCATTTAAATTAGCTATTGAATCTACTATGAATATTGCAGGTCGTGTACATAAAGAAGCAGGTATTGATTTTGAATTTTTAGACTTTGGTGGTGGAGTTGGAATTCCTTATACTCCTGATGAAAAACTTCTTGATTTAGAAGCTTTTGCTAATGAGAATATGAAATTATTTAAAGAAAAATTAGATGAGTTTGATATGGGAGAACCTACTTTGTACTTAGAACCGGGTAGATATATTGTAGGGGATGCTTGTGTACTTCTTGTTCAAGTTAATAGTGTTAAAGAGAGTTATAGGAAATTTATTGGTGTAGATGCAGGATTTAACACTCTTTTAAGACCTGCTATGTATGATTCTTATCATCATATTGTAGTAGCTAATAAAATGGATGAAGATTCAGTTGAGGAAGTTGATGTAGCAGGAAATGTTTGTGAGTCTGGAGATTTATTTGCAAGAGACAGACCACTTCCTAAAATTGAAGAAGGAGATATTTTAGGAATATTAAATGCAGGAGCTTATGGTTATACAATGGCTTCTAATTATAATAGCCGTCCATTACCTGCAGAAATTCTTGTTAAAGATGGAAAATCTTTTATTGTAAGAGAAACTCAAACCTACAAAGATATTTTTGAGAAACAATCTATTCCAGAACATTTAAAATGAGTTTTAAGTTAATATTTTATAGATTCTAAATTAATCATGATATAACATCTCAAGAGGTTTTAAAAATGCTAAATTTAAAAGGATTAAAATTTTCTAAAATGCATGGAATTGGTAATGATTTCCCAATTATTGATGAAAGTAAAGGAGAAATTATTCCAGAAGTAGATAAAGCTGAAGCATGTCGTCAATTATGTCATAGAAACTTTGGTGTAGGTGGAGATGGAGTATTATTCGTAGTTCCATCTGATATTGCAGATATTGGTTATAGGATGTTTAATCCAGACGGTTCTGAAGCAGAAATGTGTGGTAATGGTATTAGATGTTTTGGTGATTTTGTTTACAGAAATAAAATTGTAGAAGCGGAAACAATGACTGTTGAGACTAAATCTGGAATTAAAACAATTGATGTTACTGTAGAAAATGGGGAACCTGTTCTTTTTAAAGTAAATATGGGTAAATCTACTTTTAAAACTTTTGAAGTTCCTATGATTTCTGATAAGGATGAATTTGTTAATGAAGATTTAAAAGTTTTAGATAAGATATTTAAAGCAACTGCAATTAGTGTTGGAAATCCTCATGCAATTTTATTTGTTGATAATGTGGATGATATTGATATTGATAAATATGGGCCTGCTATAGAATCTCATGAACTTTTCCCAGAAAAAATTAATGTTCATTTTGTTGAAGTTATAAATAAAAATGAAGGTAAAATGAGAACTTGGGAACGTGGTGCTGGAGTAACACTTGCATGTGGAACTGGTGCTACTTCAACAGCTATTTCAGGATTTAAACTTGGAATTTTTGATGAAAATATTCTACTTCATTTGCCTGGGGGAGATCTTGAATTTGAGATTTATAATGATGATGATGAACTTGGAGCTTTCATGAAAGGTCCTGCAAAATTAGTATTTAATGGAGAAATTTTATAATTTCCCTAAATATTTTATTTTTTTTATTTAATCTATTTTTATACTTTTTATAATTTTTTATAGTTTATTAATTAGTTCATATTTTATTAATTAGTCTATATTTTATATGCATTAATTAAAACAATTTCTTCAAAGAAAAATCTTTCACTTTTTGCTACTTCAGATATGAATCCTAATTTATCTAATTTATCTAATGTTTGTTTTGTATCTGAAAGTGAAGACTGTATCATCTGGATAATTCCTTTGTCATTTAAATGATTAGGTGCTTCATTTAAAAACCTATTTATTACTTTTCTACCATCTGCTCCACCATCGAATGCATAATTTAAATCGTCTTCAATAATATCCTCTAAATCAGTAGGGAGATATGGAGTATTAAATAAAATTACATCAAATTTTTCATTTTTCACCGGTTCGAATAAATCGCCAAACTTTAATTTTATATTATTTATATTATTAAGTTTAAAATTTTTCTCAGCTAATTCAAGAGCATTATAGTTGATATCTGTAGCTATCACGTTATTTGTTAATAAATTAGCATACATAGAAACAAGTCCAGATCCAGTACCTATTTCCAAAACTTTTTGATCTTTTTTTATTTGAAGATTTTCTGCAAGTAGAAAAGTGTCATCAGAAGGAGTGTAAACTAAATCATCTGTTTCTATTTCAAATTTACCTAATTTCATTTTTATCACATAATTAATCTATATTAAGTTTATGTTAGTTTTGTAAAATAGTTTATAATTTATTAATAATATTTTAGTAATATTATTAGTTTAATATAACTTATAAATTAAAGACTATCTTTTAATAAAATAGCTATTTTCATTATATTTTCTGGAGATAAATTAATTGTTCTCTCAGTAAGTAGTTCTTTAAGCTCTGAATTTTCATCTTCAGTATTATTTAACACGGATTTTAATTCTTTTTTATCTTTAAAATCGATTTCTTTTCTTGAGTCAATAAGTGCATTTTTAGCTTTTTTATTTTTATGTTGAAATAAAGCTTTAACTACTTTTGAATAAGTATTATAAAATTCAATGTATTTTTTATCTAATTCTTTAGGTTTAAATTTTATAATAGCTGAATCTACTTTAGGACTTGGAATAAAAGATTCTGGTGAAACTTTAGTTAAAAATTCAATATCTGCTTTATAGTATAACATAGCTGAAAGTCTTGAATATTGTTTAGTTCCTACTTTTCCACACATTCTATCTGCAAATTCTTTTTGATACATTAAAATTGCAAGATCAAAATTATAATCTAAAAGTTTAAAAGTAATAGGGGATGAAATTTGATAAGGTAAATTAGATATTATTTTATTAAATTTAGGAAAATCTACTTTTGTAGCATCTCCATTAATTAATTCAACATTATTAATTCCTTCTTTTATCAATCTATTAGATAATATATTAAAAATAGAGGTATCTTGTTCAATAGCTATTACTTTTTTACATTTTTTTGCAAGTTCAATTGTTAAAGTTCCAATACCTGGACCAATTTCTAGAACTACATCATTTTTTGTTAAATTACCATATTTGATTATTTTCTTTCTTTTAAAATCGTCTATAAGATAATTTTGTCCTAACTTTTTATTTAGTCTAATCCCATTATCTTTTAAAATTTTTTTAGTTTCTTTAGCTAATGATAATTTTTCTTGCAATTAATCATCTCAGGAATTTTGTAAAAAAAGATAAAGGTAAAAATTTTATTAATAAATTAATTTTACCTTTTTAAATTATTTAAGATTCTTTCTTAGGATTCTTTTTGTTTTTATTTCTATAATTTCTATTATTTCTGTTTTTGTTAAATCTCTTTCTATTAGAAGGATGTTTACTTGGGATATGTGTAAATATATAATATTTATTTTTTCCTCTTTTTACTTGAGTGTTATCTAGTTCTAATTTAACTCTTTGAGCAAGCATTCCTGCAGGATCTTTTAGTAAAGGGATTCTTAAACTTAAATCTTTGAAATTTTTAAATGGTTCTTTTTTTCTCTCATCAAGAATCATTTGCATCTGTTTTTTACCTATTCCTGGGATTAATTCTAACTTATGCATTCTAGTATTGAGGGCACCTATTTCATTAAAGAATTTTATATATTTTTCTTCTTGAGATAGTATAATCTCTTTAATTGCATATTCCATTTCAATTCTACTTGTGGCAGTTAAATTCTCAAACTTAAGTAATCCTTTTACTCTGTTAATTTTATTTCTTTTTCCAGGTCCAATATATACATTATCATGTATATCCAAATCTATGCCTTGTTTTGGAGTTAATTCAATTAGTGTGAATTTTTCAATACCAATTGCTTGTGCAATTGGTTTTCCATGAGCTGCTGGTCTATTTGGATTTATATATCCAAATTTTAGATAATCTAAAATAATTGCATTTTCTTCTTTTTTTGGTTTTGGATTATCCATTTTATCACCTCAATTTTATTTAAATTTTATTTTTTTAGTCCTATTCAGTTATATAATTTTCAGTTATCCTTTTTAAAAATAAGGAATATATTATATTTTATTAATCAATAATTTATAGTTTATAAATGATTTAAT
>JAZLLL010000064.1:0-5218 GCA_045598125.1 Methanobrevibacter sp.
TTTTAATATTATTTTTTATTTTAATTTAGTTTTTTTTATTTTCTTTATTTTATTTTAGTTATTATTCTTGTTAATTTTTTTAATTTTTTTTAAATTATATTATTGAAGTAACTATTTAAAATTAGTTGGTGCTTTATCGAATAAATATGAGGATTATAAAAAATAAGGTTAATAAGAAGTTTATAATCCTCCTCTATATCCTTTTATCTCTTCTTCATCATTTTCCCAATATCCATCTCCATCTGGATCTGGGTTCCATCTAAGTAAATTTGGAACGAAATTTACAAGGATTCCTGTAGCTTCTTCTTCTCTTAAATTGGGATTTCTAGATAACATTCTTTTAGCTTCTCTTATAATTATATCATTTACACTAATATCTGGTTCTATAAAGTCTCCATTAGCAAAACAATCTTTACAATATAATTCATTAAGACTACCATCTTCATTAGTTCCATAATCATTTCTACCCATCGGTCTTCCACAAGATTGACAAAAGCCCATTTTATCACCTAAGATTGTACTTGTTATTAAATAGTTATATTATAACTATTTTTTTTTTTAAAAAAAATAGCTAATTAAAATTAAGAATTTATTTCATAATTTAATTAGCTATAAGTTAATATTCTATTAATTATATGTTTTCGTCTTCTTCAAGAACTACTCTCATATTGTCTGGGTCAACAGGGAAGTGTGCTAAGAAATCTTCTGCAGATCTTCTTACATCTCTAGATGCAATAATATATCTTCCAGCGATAATAATATCTGCACCTTTTTCAGTAGCTTCCTCTACTTTTTCAGGAGTGATTCCTCCAGCTACAGCTACCATAGATCCACTTAATTCTTTAATTTCTTTGATATTACCCCATTCGGTCATGTTACTAGTATCTTCACCAGCTTCAGCCATTTTACTTTCAAGATCAATGTTTCTGTGGAGAAGTACAATATCTGGTTTTAAATCTTCTCTGATTTGTTTTAATTTACCAGTAAAGTCATCTACATTCATCATATCGAGGATAGAGTAAATACCTTGTTTTTTAGTTTCATGAATAGCTTTTTCAATAGATTCGATAGTTCCAAGTCCAGAAATAGCTACTGCATCAGCAGTTTCATCTGCAGCCATTTTAACTTCTACTCTTCCTACATCTAAAGTTTTTAAATCTGCGATAATGAATGCATCTGGAGATAATTCTCTAATTTTACCAATAACTCCAACACCGAATTTTTTAACAAGAGGGGTTCCTGCTTCAAGGAGAATTCTTTCTCTGTTAGGTAAGGATTTAATAATTCTTTCCATAGCATCTAAGTTATCAAGGTCAAGAGCAACTTGTAAGTAAGGTGGATTCCAAAGTTTTTGTGCTTTGAATCCCATAATTGCATGAGTTCCTCTGTCTTTCTCTGCTAATACTTTTTTCATAGTTGGATATCCTTCTAAAGCTCTTTTAATAGCTAATTTAGTTGCACCGTAGTTGTATTGGTAAATTTTACGATAATCTTCAGCTGCTGGACTAATAAATACACTTACATTAATTACCCAGTCTTCTACTTTATCTTCAGGAATAATTCCTTCTGCAACAGCATCTGCTACTGCTCTACCTACAGCAGTTTGAGCAGGTCCAAAGATTTTACTTGCATCATCTAAATCTCCAACAGTTACTTTAGGAATAATTAAAGTTGCTGGTTTAGTCATTAAATTAGGTCTAATTACAGTAAGTAATGGTGTGTGTCCAACAGATAATTGGGTTAATCCATTAGCAAATGCAGTTCCAGCAGGACCTTCTTTTTCACCGATGATTAAATCGATGTGAGCTAATTCATCTCCGTCTCCAATGAGAGCTTCACCTATAAACATTTCATATCCTCCGAATATATACTTGATTAATAGCTATTAGCTATTGATTTATTTTTATATAAATAATTTAGCTAAATAGCTATTTATAAGAATTACACATTGTGTAATAAAATAATTATTTATACATAATATTTTATGTTTTTAATATAATATAAAGTTTAATAATTTATATTTAAAAAGGAGATAAATATTTTAGAAAATAATTTTAAATTATTAATAAAATAGAGAGATTAAACTTTTAATAATAAGTTTAAATTTAAAAAATAAGATAAAAAAAGAAAAATAAGAATTTAAAAATTCTTATATGATTTAAAACAAAGTTTTAATTTATTTAAAATTGATTCTATCAGATATATTACGAGGTAAAGGTAATTTTCTAAATGGCATACCTTCATTTTTACTAGCTATTTCACTGATAAGTTCATCTGCAGTCATATCAACTTTTTCACCAGTTTCTCTTACAGTAACATTGAAACTACCAGATTCAAGTTCATTATCACCAATAACTAAGATATAAGGTATCCATTCTTTAGAGGCATTTCTAATTTTCTTACCTACTCTATCATTAGTGTTATCAATATCTACACGAATGTTGTTTTTAGCTAATTTATCAGCTAATTCATTTGCATAAGCGAGATGATCTTCTCTAATTGGTAATAATCTTACTTGTGTTGGACTTAACCAAGTTGGTAACATTGGGGAGTTACCATCTTCAGCAGCAGTTTTTTCAAGTAATGAACAAATAACTCTTTCAACACTTCCAGTTGGACTACAATGTAGAACAATAGGATTTTGAGGGTCTTCATTTTCATCAATATATTCAATATTAAATCTTTTACCACTTTCAACATCTATTTGTACAGTTGGATTTTCTATTGGTCTTCCTAAGTAATCAATAGCTGCAAAATCAATTTTACAAGACCAGTAATGTTTTCTCTCAGGTAATATTTCTAAAAGTAATGGTTTACCAATCCTTTTTGCAGTAGCATACATCCAATCTTTGTTTTCATTAAAGAATTCTTGGGTAGCTCTAAATATTGCTTCATAGTTAACATCAAGATCTACACCAGTTTGTACACACATATCTACTTGAGAATCAAATTCTTTTAATGCTTGAGGCATATCAGCACAGAAACTATGCATATCTGGCATTGTAAATGCTCTTAATCTTTTAAGACCTACTACTTCTCCACGTTTTTCGAATCTAAAACTATAGGTTGATAACTCATAAACTTTAGCAGGTAAGTTTTTCCAAGTTAAGAAAGAATCTCCAAGAACTCTAAATGCTCCAAAACAACATGCAAATCTAAGCATTAAGTCTTTTTTAGTTGCAGTTTTATATTGTCTTTCACCGAATTTAGCTGCATGTTCACGGATAGAATCATTAGCTAAGTCATAAAAGATTGGAGTTTCAATTGGCATAGCACCTAAATCTACAACAAAATTATAAACATAATCGGATAAAAGATCTCTTACAAGCCTTCCTTTAGGATACCATTTAAGATTACCAATATCTGATGCAACTTCATAATCACATAACTCTTTTTCTCTCATTATTTTAACATGTGGAGGTTCTCCTTCATCAGAAGCACCTTCACCAAGTTCATAAGCAACAAGTTTTTCTAAATCAGAACTTTGGTAAGTATATTCTTTAGTATCTACAAGTTCACCATCATCAAAGATTAACCATTTTGATGGTTTTTTCTCTTCTTCTACTTCTTCATCTTCAGATTCATCAGCAGTGATTGATCTAGAGAGCTCGGATAATGGATGTCCTTTACAAGAAATTTCAAATGCTTTATACCAACCAAATGGTACTCGGTAAACATTATAATCTTCTTCTTTTAAAGCTTCTTCTACATCTTTTAATACCTGAACACCAATTTTAGGTCCACTTAATGATGATGATAAATGTGCATATGGGTATATAACAACATTTTCAGCTTTAACTTGTTCATTTACTTTTTTAACTTCTTTAACTAAGTTTTTAACAACGGCTTTAGGATTTTTTTCATCTTCCTTTTCAACTGCAGTAAAAACTACTAAAGATTCATCAAAAGCTCCATTTTTTTTAGCTTCTTCTATTTTTTCAGCTACAGGAGTTTCTTTTTTTACTTCATATTTTAAATAATCAGAGTGAATAAGTAATACTCGCATTTTTTCACCTATTAGAATAATTATGATTTTAATAGTAATTTAAATATTTTAATAGAATTAATAATTGCAATAATATTTTAAAGGTTTTAATATTAATTTAAAATATTTTAATAGAATTAATAATTACAAGATAAAATTAATAATTACAATAATATTTTAATTTTTATTTTTTATATTATTTAATAATTGGTTTTTAAGTTTATTTTTTTAAAATAGGATTTATATAAATTTTATTGAAAATTTTTATTTACTTCTTTTTATAAACTATAATTAGTGATTATTTTGAAGAATTTAAAATTAATTTCAATAGTTCTTGTTATTATAGCTGCTTTAGCTTTATGTGGTTTTTTTGGATTTAATTCATCAGGACCAACTAATGATTTAGGTATTCAGTTATCTGGTAATAGTTCTATTTATGAAAATGGTCAATATGATTCTGTAGAAGATGTAGGTGCTTATCTGGTTAAATATCATAAGTTGCCTTCTAATTATATGACAAAATCCGATGCTCATGAGATTGGTTGGCATGGAGGATCTCTTGAAAGATATGCTCCAGGTATGTGTATTGGTGGAGATAAGTTTACAAATAGACAGGAAATTTTACCTACTGATAAAGCATATAAAGAGTGTGATATTGATACTTTAGGTGCAGATAGTAGAGGTGCAAAAAGAATAGTATATTCTACAAATTATGAAGATATATACTATACAGAAAATCATTATGAATCTTTTAATAAAATAGCTTAATTTAAGTAGTGTTTATTAATAGACTTTAACTATTATAGTTATTTATCTAAATTTAATAGTGTTTAGTAAATAGCATATTATTTATTATATCATGATAGTGATTTAATAAATTATCTATTGATTAAGGTGTTTTCTTTTTATTTTAATTGAGGTGATTAAATTAATAAATTTTTACTTGATGGTTTATATTTAGATAATAATTTTCATGATTATCTTAAAAAAGAGCTTAACTTACCAGATTACTATGGTAATAATTTTGATGCATTGTATGATTGTTTAACTGAGATGAGTGGTGAGGTTACTATTCTTAATTCAGATTGTTTAGATGAAAAATTGCTTACTACTTTTATTGATGCATGTAATGAAAATGAATGTTTAAAATTAATTTTAGAATAATTATTTTTTAACTATTTATCTTTACACTTTTTTCTTATTTTTTATCGTTAGTTTTTTATTTTTATTATT
>JAZLLL010000065.1:0-7587 GCA_045598125.1 Methanobrevibacter sp.
AATAAACTCTAAAAATAAAAAAACTAAAAAATAGTTTCCAAAGAAACTAATTGATAAAATTTAAAAAAATAATAGCTAAATACTTAAATAGATTATAAAAGTTTTAAAGCTTCTTTTTCTAAGTATTCATCCTTTTCTCCTTTAAGATTATTAGCTATTTCAATAATATTGTTTAAATCAGCACTATTCATAAATTCAGTATATGGTGTAACTAAAGCTATACTATACCATGCATTAGGATCATCTGGATGGTTTTTAAATGCACTACTAGCTATTTCAATTGATTTATTAAAATTTTTCTTCTTATATGCTTTTTTCATATCCTCTGGGAAATCATATTTTTCATCTTTTGAATATTGTTTTATAAAAATATCTCTTATTTTTACTTGAGTAGCTACTATAATAGCTTGACCTTTAATAATTGGAGTTATAGATGGATCTTTTGCTTCTAATTTTTCAGCTTTTTCAATTAAATCTTCAACTACATGATAAGAATTTTCTTCACCATGAGATAACATTGCAAGAGCATAATAAACATTAGCATCTTTAGGACACTTATTATAAGCTTCTGTAGTAATAGCTACCATAGTAGGCCAATCTTTATTTTTTAATGCTTCTTTTAATAAATCCCCATAATGTTGAGATAGAATTTTTCTAATATTTTTCATATTTAAATTCTTTAAATCTTTCTTATTTTTCACAGTTAAAACCATATAACCATCTTCTCATATTAACTTCTTATTTTTCACAGTTAAACATCTTCTCATATTATCTTTTATATTTTAAATACTACTTTTAACTTCTATTTTCTCCTTATCATCAATTATGAATATTGCAAGTAAAAGAAGGAAAATATTTAATAAAACTACAATAAATGATACTTTATTAAAAGCTATAGAAGATACTAAATTATGACTAATATTTCCACCTGCAAATATTGTAGCAATAACAACTATAATTGAAGAACCAATAGCTGCAGATATTTGTCTTAAAGTATTATTAACTGCAGTTCCATCTTCTACTTGATTAGAAACCATTGATAAAGACCAAGTTGTAGCTGGCATTAAAGCAAATCCTACCCCTATAAATCTAATCATTTGAGTTAAAATCATGAATAAAATACTTGAATTTGCTGTATAAAACATCATAGACCCATAACCTATTGTAGTAATTATGGATGCTAATATTAATATTTTCTTAATACCGAATTTATTTGTTAAAACTGGAGCAATAATATTACATAAAATCATAATTAATGCACCAGGGAAAACTATTGAAGCAGACATTGATGCAGAGTAATTTGCTACTCCTTGAACAAATATTGGAACAAGTGCTGTAAAACCATTTAAACAGAAGTATAAAATAGAAACATAAATTACACCTGTAGCAAAATACTTATTTTTAAGTACATTTAAATTAATTAATGGTTTTTCTAAAGATATTTGACGTTTTACAAATAATATTAAAGAAATAATACCTATTATAATTGGAATATAAACAAATAAACTCATAATTCCAAATTCTGCAGTATTTGTAAATCCAATCATAATACCAGAACAAGTGAGAATTGATAAGATAAGAGATAAATAATCTAATGGATAATCTTCACGTCCTAAATCAACATTAATAAAGTAAAAACCAAAGAGGAATATGATTATAGCTAGTATTAATAAGATTAAAAATATTGCTCTCCAAGTATAATAATCAATAATGAATCCACCAATAAATGATCCACATACTGGAGCAATACCTATTACTAAACCTAAAATCCCCATATATATTTGCCATTTTTCTTCTGGAATTATTTTAAGAAGTAATATTTGATTATATGGTAAGATTATACCATTTCCAATAGCTTCTAATATTCTACCAAAGATTAAAACTTCTAGTGATGAGGATAAAAAACAGATTATTGAACCTATTATAAAGATTCCAATTGAGAATATGAATACTGATTTTACTGTAAATCTTCTAGATATAAATGCACTTAATGGAATCATAATTCCTACAACAAGTAAAAATGCTGAATAAGTCCATTGTGCAATTGTAGAAGATACATTAAAATCTCCCATTATATAAACAATTCCAGTTGTAATAATAGATTGTGCAATTGTAAGTGTAGCTGCTGCAAGAACAAACACTAAAATTACTTGAATATTCTTATTTAATTCAAACTTCATAATATCTCCCATAAATACTATTAGAAGTATATTTTTTATATTAAATAAATATTTTTAAAGTATTCAAATTATAATTAAAGTAAAAAAAAATATAATAAAATAAGAAAATTACTTTGAACATAAAAATTATATTAAAAGTAAAATATTGCTTAAAAAGTAAAAAAATATAATAAAATAAGAAAATTCTAATAAAACTTAAAAATTATTAAGAAAAAAATAAAAAAAACTAAAAAATAATAAAAAAAGTAAAAAAATACCCTCTAATTAGAATTAACTAAATCTTCAATTAATCCCTGAATAAATTCTGCTAATTCTATTTTTTCTTCCTTATCTCCACCTGGATTTAATGGAAAAGCCCCTACAGATTCTAACTTGTTTTTACCTTCTTTGTAAAATATTTCAGCTTTCTCTCCAGGATATAAAATATAAGAACCAATTGCATTTTTAATTGCATCTTTATATGCATGCATTTTTATAATATCCCAATTTTTATATTTTTCACCACGATTAAAATCAACTCTATACTTAGCATCAAAGTGAATAATATAATCTTGATCATTAAATTCAACTTCTAAAGAGTAATCTGGACGAAGTTCAACAGAATAAGAATTAAATTCTGAATTTTTACTGAAAGTCCTATTATACATTAATTTAAGTAAAACTTCCTCACCACCAACATCTAATAAAAATTCTTTAATTACTCCTTCTCTTAATGAAATAGTCCAATTATCATCATTAATTACAAATACATTTTCAAAATCAATTTTAGAATCAGACATTTCTTTAACTACATTAATTAATTCAAAATAACACCAATATTCATATAAATTATGTAGTTTTTTCTCATAACCTTTAAATTCATCAGTAATTTGATTCCAAGTTAATTTAAATCCAAATTCAAACATTAAGAAATATTGTAAAATATCCCTATATCCTTCACGTTTTTGTAAAACTTGTGAGTTTAATGGTGCATAATCCATTCTTGAGATATCTCTGAAATATCTTTGAGATAAAAAATAGCTAATTTGCTCTTTATATTCAAGAAGTCTGTCTTTTACATAACCATTATCACATACACTTAATAAATCATTAATTAAAATAGCTATTGATTCTAAAAAGTTTTTATAAAATCTATTTTCAGGAACATCAATAGTATCTTCGTAACTAATTTCATCAATTTTAATAGGAACAAATCCTTTCATTTTACGAGAAAATCTAATATTAGAATTTACATCTTTATGTAAATGCTCAGGATTAGAAACCATATTAACTAATTCATTAGGTCCAATATTACTTGCAAGTGATGTAGGAACTGTTTCTTGTGTATTTTCAAGAGTAGAATATAAATTACGAGATAAATATTCAAAAGTAGATGGAAGATTCTCTTCTCTAAATAAATATTCAAGAAGCATAAAATCTTCATAATAAGTTTCTTTTTTAGTACTATTTAATTCAAAAGACTGATATAATGGAGAATTTACTTCAAAAATCAATCCAGAAGCATATTTTGATAAATCTCCAATCATTGCAGGATATTGTTCATTATAATTAATTTTTTTAGATCTAACTTCTATTGAAACACTAAAAATAACTTCATTATCTTTCTCAATATCTAAAAATGTTTTACCTGCAAAACTTCTAAAGTTTAAAAATCCATTATTAGATTTTGGAAACAATTTCAAAGGACTTTCCCAAAATGCACCAGTTACTAATGAATAAAAAGCAATATATCCTAAATCTAAATATTCCTTCTCAAATTCAAATTCAACAGTATATTCACTTTCTTCTAAAAACAAAATATTAGCTTCATTTGTAGTATTTTTATAATATTGAATAGGAGTTAAATTATCAAACTTTTCAACACGAGGAACATTAATTAAAGTGATATTATCTTTAATTAAAACTTCTTTATTAAAATCTTCAGAATTTGATAAAGAATAAGCTAAATAAGAATCATCTGATAATTCTTTAGTAATTGAGAAGGTGCCTATAAATGCACCATCATCGTTACAAGCTTTTACTTTTATAATTTGTTCCATAATATCACTATAAATAGGTTTAAATTTAAAAATTAATGTTATTTAAAACTTAAATCACTTAATTAATAAATGAGACATATCTTTGTTTATCTAAAACTTCCATCATTTCTTTTAATTTCTTAGCAGAAGTATAATATTTAACTTTTTCATCATCTACACAGGCTTCTGCTAAATCTTTTAAAGTATCTCCAAGTATCTTTTCAGAACCATATAATTTAGGAAGTAACTTCTGTTTTATTTGAGCATCAAAGTATCTTTCCCAATTAGTCCATTCAGTAGGTTCACCTTCATATCTCCATGCAACCAACATAAAACGAACAATTTCATTAATTACACGGAAACCAAAGTCAAATCCAGATTCTTTAAGAATAGTTTGAAACTTAAATATCTCATCAGATAATAAATCCCAAAACTCAATATTTTGAACTTTAACACCAGCAAAAGATTCTTTTAATTCATTAATTCCAAGATTCCTAATGTCAGAATCTATCAATGGATTCTCTAAATAACTAATATTCCCTTCAGGAGCATTTAAATTAATATTTCCTAACATATAATCTTTAGAAGAATAAGTTTCAAATTCAAGTACATTTGCTCTATCTAAAACCTTAGGGGAGAACATATAAGTAGTTTCATCTACATTTACAGTTCCAATAATAAATAAATTATTTGGAATTTCTAAATCATCTTCAATTCCATATAAAGGAATACTTTCTCCACTTTCAATAGCGGATAAGAAATCAGCAAAGTACCTTTCTACATGAGATAAATTCATTTCATCTAAAATTAAGAAGTGTGGAGATTCTAAATTGTCTTTAGATTGATTAATTAAATCATATGCAGGTGTAGATTGATATTCTTCTGTTATTAAGTTGTAATAACCTACAATATTTCTATTTTCAGTCCAATTAGCACCTACTGGGACTATTTTGTAATTATCTATTTTAATTAAATTATCATCAGAATTATCCATATAACCATCAGATGTATCATCAGTTTCCCATTTTGGTTTAAAATCTTTAAAATTAAAATTAATACCCTTAATTTTTAAGTCTATATTTTCACCAAGATTAGCTTCTAAATAACTTTGTAATTCACCATTAGGTGAAAAACTTAACTTTGGAACCAATCTTATTTTAGCATCAGCAGAAATTCCACCTACAACAATTTTACATTTAGTATATCCAGAATCAAAAGGAATATACTCAAAATACTTATTAGAAATATGCCATTGCCTAGATTCAATTGCTGATTTATTTGAAGTTTGTTGAAGTATAATTTCCCCATTAGATTCAATATAATCTTTAGACATAAACTCCTTAAGAGAATCAACATCAATTTTCATATCAACTAGTTGATTTTGATTCTCATTATACAATTTTCTAAAGTAATTTTTTAATTCATTATTATGTTTATCATAATATAATTGAGGGAGAACATTTATATAACAAGGAGTAGTTATTTCATTCACTTCTAAAGTGAAATTACCTTGAGATTCTAAAATAGGCAAAATATTTGTAAAATCAGTTTTTCTTAATGTCCAACCAGTATTTTTCCAAGATGAATAATTAGTTTTAACTTTTACAGTAACATATCCTTCATCATTTATTTGAGATTCAGAAATATTTTCATCTTTTGTAAAAGTAGTGTAATCAGTAATATATTTAGCAAATAATTGGGACAATTTTGTTTTTCCAGTTCCAGAATTACCAGTTAAAATAGTAAACGGTTTAACTTTAAGAGATAATAAATAATTTTCAATCATTTCTTTATCAAAATAATATCCATTCTCTAAAAGATAATTATAAAAAGATTTATTATTAATTTTAATCTCCTCCACATTAGATTAAATTAAATTTTATTCTTAAAAATACTAACAGTTAATATATAGTTTACTATTTATTAACATATAAAATTTTATACAAAATTTTTATAATAAAAAATTGTTTGATGTATTCAAAACAAAAATATACTTATTAACCCATATATTAAAATAATTATAAGGTGGTGAAACAATAGATAAAAATAAAAAACATATACTTAAAGATTTAAAAAATTATAGGTTTGACTTTGAATTCATACCTAGTTTTAAAGAAAATAAAGATGGCAGTATGACTATTTTAGCTACACTTAATAAAGAAAGATATGAATTATGTGAAGGCATTGGTTACTACGATAAAATAGAGGATTGTTATATTCCATATTCTTTAATAAAGAAAATATCTAAAAATTTAATAAATACTCCAATACTTGAACCCCCACTCAAAATTGAAAATTTAAAGAAATATTTTAAAGTTAGAGAAAAAAATTTAGAAAAATATTTAAATGGAATTATTAAACCAAACTTAAAAACATCTGATGAAATTTTAACAAATTATAATGAAACCTATACCAATTTTATTTTTATATCAATAGATATTGTAAACTCAACAAAAAGAAGCGAAATTTTAGACAATAAATTAAATGGAATAACAAAAAATATGTTTTTAAATGAGGTTTCAGAGATCATTAAAAAATTTAGTGGAAATATATTTAAATATACTGGTGATGGATTAATAGGTTTTTTCACATATAATAATGTTCTTGGAAAAGTTGATAATTCTATAGATTGCGCAATTGCTATAAAAAAATTTATTGAAAATCACTTAAATAAATTTTTAATTAATAAAAATATTCCTCCAATTCAATTCAGAATAGGAATAAATTTAGGAGAAAGTTATGTTCTAGACACTGGAAAAAGTGAAATTTCAAGCTATGCATTAGATTTAACATGCAAAATTCAGGAATTAGCCAAAAATAACCAAATTTTAATAGGAGGTCCAGCAGAAAAACTAGCACATACTCAATGGAGAACTAAAATGAATAAGATAAAAACTAACTCAAAATTTGATTATGAAATTGAAGTATATGAAATATTAAATAGGTAGTGATAAAATGGATAAAGATATGTGGAAAATTTATAATGCAAATAAAGAATGGATAAAATTTGCAGATGCAAAATCAATAGCATTTATAGCTATTATTGGAGTTATTTTAACAATAAATTCAAAATATTTATGTTATATACTATGTGGTGATAATTGTATTATTAAAATATTATATATATTATCAATTATCTCTTTAATACTTTCAATCATATTCTCTGCTATATGTTTGTACCCTAGAACAAGTAAAAGTGATAAAAATATTATTTATTACAAATCCATTGCAGATAATTTTAAAACACCAACCGAATATAATCACTATGTAAATGAGATAACTGACGAAAAGTATAAAGAGCAATTAAATACACAAATTTATCAAATAGCAAGTGTTGCAAATACAAAGTATAAAATCGTTAATTTGGCTTTAAAATCATTTATTATTGG
>JAZLLL010000066.1:0-2446 GCA_045598125.1 Methanobrevibacter sp.
AATCATTCTTTTTTAAATCATTTCGAATATCTTCAATAATTTCATTAGTAGGCGTAAGTACTGGACAATTTTTAGTACAATTACCACATAAAGTACATTTATAGATACCAGACTCAAAACTAGTTAAATCATCTTTAATAAATTTACTCATAGCTATCCCACGACCACCTAAATAACTAGAATAACCAAATTCATTACCTAAACAATTATAAACAGGACAACTTACAATACAATTTCCACAACCAATACACCATAAACATTCTTTAATAGCTTTACTCCTACCATTATCTAATAATATTACAACAACTTTCTCAGCACCATACATATTTTTAAGAAGTTTCTTTTCTATATCTGCTGTTTTAGAAGGGCCTGAAATAATATTCATATAAGAAGTTACTGTTTTTCCTGTAGCATAAATTGTTTCAAGCTTCCCTATAGAAATTGAATCTTCTATAGTATCTACAAGCTTATCAATACCTGCAACAATTATATGAAGTTTTTTAGATGAAACAATGTTAATATTCCCTTCATTATGAATTAAAAGAAGTGAACCATCCCTACTTGCTATAGAATTAGCACCACTAATACCAATATTACAATCTTTTAATAAATTTAAAACATCTTCTCTAACAGTTTCCATAATAACTTTCGGTTCAGCTTTAATATTAATCCCCATAGCATTATTTACAATTTCTGTAATATCCTCTACAGTTAAATGAGATGCAGGTCCAGTTGGATGTACAGGATTATTATCTTCTTTTTTAAGCTGTAAAATCCTATCTCCCAAATCTGTCTCAATAACATCATAATTTTTATCCTCTAAAATTTTATGAATATCAATTTCCCTTAAAGTATTAGATTTAGATTTAGCAATTTTAATATTATTCAAATCATAATTATTCTCAATAATTTCATCATTAATAATATCTAAAATAATTTTTTGAGCTTCTTTATCACTTTTAGCAAAAAAACAATCAATATCATTTTTACTAAATGAATCTTGAACGATATTTATTAACTCTTGATTTTTATTGATTGCATTTTTTCTAATTTCAATAACTCTCTCTTGAAGTTTTTTAACATCTGGAGAAATAGAAAGAGGAATTATATTAGATTTAAGATTTTTAAAAACTTTTCTCATTGACTCTAATTCAGAATTTTTCATATTATTCTCCCTTAATATATCTTAAAACAAATTCAGATAAATCTAAAACATCTAAATCTTTAGAATTTTCAGATAAATTTAATTTACAAAATGGACAACTACTCACAATTAAATCTGCCCCAGTACTAACAGCTTCTTCTAATCTAAATAATGCAATAGAATTAGCTAAATCAGAAAAGGCTGATTTTACTCCTCCTCCAGAACCACAACAAGAAGATTGATCTTTTATATTGTCCATTTCAACTAATTTTGCTATATTTCTAATTACATTACGAGGAGCTTCATATTCTCCTGCATGACGACCTAAATGACATGGATCATGATATGTAACCTTTATATTTTTATTTTTAGAACAATTTAATTTAGATTCTTTAAATAGTTTATCTAATAACTGAGATATATGGATAACATTTAAATTAACATTTAATAATTCCTTATAATCTTCTTTTAAAGTTTTATAACAACCTGCACATGATGTAAGAATAGTTTTATTTTTTAAATTAGATAAATTTTTTTCCATTTGATTAATAGCCTCTTCTTTAAAACCAGTTCTTAATAAAACTGAACCACAACAAATTTCATCTTCAGAAATTTCATAATCAACCCCAGTTAATTCTAATATTTCCATTGTAGCTTCAGAAATTGAAGTTAATTTCTCTCTTGCAGTACATCCTCTAAAATATAATAACATAATAATCAGCTACTAAATAATTAATCATATACCCTACTAGATTAAATAAATCTAATAATTAATCTTAAAAAAAATAATAACATAAATAAAATAATTATATTTATACTAATTATAATCTATATAAACTTATAATATTATGATAATTACAATCATATACCTTATAAATATATTCTACTAATTATAATTATAGGAATTTATTATAATAATTAAAAGTATAGATAATAAGTATAAACAAAGAATAATTTAAAATTTAATCATCCAAACAATTAGCATCCTTATCAAAAGAATCAGACTTTTCTTTTTCAATAGCTAATTGTCTTACAAGCTCTGAAATTTCCTGGTTCATATTATCTACTTTTACATATAATTTAAAAATAAGATAAATACAAAATGCAAATCCTAAAATAATAATAAAATCCAAACCTCTTTGCATACCAAAAATATTAGCAAGAGGGTCAGTACTTCTTGGGAAAAAACCAATAAATATAACTAAAATACAAAATAAAATCCATAATACTAATGTAGGAATCGTAGATTTTTTTCTACGAACACGACTAACAAAAAATAAACAGGAAATAAGTCGGATCGTA
>JAZLLL010000067.1:0-3507 GCA_045598125.1 Methanobrevibacter sp.
CCTAAATCTTGGTTTACTAATAATCTTGTGTTAATAATATTTTTAGATTCAAACTTAGTACTTAATACAGAAGATGATAAATTTACACCAGATATATATTCTTGCATTAAATAATTATCATTAAAAAAATTATAAAAAAATTCATTAGTTTTAAATTTATTTAAAGTTTCATTATTTAATAGAAAAGTTCCATACCCTCCAGAACCTTTAACTGGTTTTAAAATAAATTGCTTATTTAAGTATTGATTAGCAATATCAATAATTTCATATATATCAACTGGTTTAAAAGATAAAGGAAGATTGAATTTGTTTTTAAGTTTATTATAAAACTTAAACTTATCATTAACATTATCTGTTTTAAGATTCCCACATATCTTATTTTTAAATTTATAAAATTTTCCTAAAAAGTCATCAGCAGAAATTCCAGAACTAAAAACAATTTTATCAGCTAAATCCAAATAATCTTCAGCCACATCTAATAATTTTTCTGGAGAATAATTATCTTCTAAAGAACCACAATTAAAAGAGTCATTGAAATCTATAGATTCTTGATTTAAAATATGTTTCTCATCAAAAGGATTAATAAAATCTACTGTTTTAAAATAGCTAACAGAAAATGAATTATAATCAAGTTTTAATGCAGAATTAACCAAAGGACGTGTATTAATCCCCATAATAAGCAAATTTTCCATAATATCATCCAATAAATACTTAAATAAAACTGCTTAAATAAGAATTTAAAAGTAATAATAAAAATAAAATTAAAAATAGTAATTAAATAGTCCCGAGCGGAGTCGAACCGCCGTCTCCGGGTCCAAAGCCTAGAAGGATTACCACTACCCTACGGGACTATACAATTTGTCGCAATATTAACTAATAATACAACATACTATGTTTTATTTTAAATAGTATATAAATGTATCGATGAAATAAAATTAAAAAATAATAAAATATAACTAAAAAATAAAAACCATAATAAAAATAAGACAACAAGAGTTTTAATAATGAAAACTACTTGTTAAATCTTAATTATTATTTAGTTTTCTACTTCTGCTTGTGCTTTTGCTAAAGCAGCAGCTTCATTTTTTTCCATAGTAGATCTAATCATCTTCAATCTAACGAAGTTTTCCCTTTCCATTTCTTGAAGCTTCATATCAATAGATTTGATAGTAGCTTGGAATTTAGGAATCATAATATGTTCAAGAGAGTTTACTCTACGTTTAGTAGCTTCTATCTCATCAGCTAAAAGATAAATAGTTTTTTCTACTTCACCCAATTCAATAACTAATTTTAAAGCTTCTTCAAATTTCTTTGCAGCTTCATCTAATTGAACTGAAGTATCTGAAAAACCATAACCTCTTTCAACTAAAGTTCTTGATTCCATATTCATATCAGTAACTGGTACAGAAACACCCATAATACTTCTTGAAGAAATATCTACTTTTACAGATTCTTTAACAGATAATGCTGCTTTTTGAACACTTAAATCACCCATTGTAATTTGAGCTTCAGTAAGTGCAGCATAAGCATCAATTAAAGTTTTTTCAGTATTTTCACGAACCCCTTGAACCCTATCTAAAATATCAAAAAACTCTTTAATTAATGCATCACGTTTTTGTTTAAGTAAACTATGACCATTAACTGCAAGTTTTTCTCTTTTTTTAAGAGCAAGTAACTCCATACGAGTTGGGTTAATACCACTAAGAATTTCTTCTGCCATACTATCCTCCTAAGATAATATATTACGAATATAAAATGAATTAAGATGAATTATTAAATCCATCTAAAGACAAAAATATTATTCTGGATAATATTTGTCAATAAATTCATCTTTAACTCTTTTAAGTTCGTTTTTAGGTAAAACGGTTAATAATTTCCAACCAAGATCTAAAGTTTCAATAATAGTCCTATCTTCATCTTTTGCTTGAGTAATAAACTCTTGCTCAAAGTCATCAGCAAAAGCTAAAAAACTTTGATCTCTTTCAGTAAGTGCTTCTTCACCTACTACAGCAACTAAATCTCTTAATTCACGACCTTCTGCATATGCAGAATAAAGTTGGTCAGATACTCCACTATGATCATCACGAGTTCTACCATCTCCAATACCCCCACTCATTAAACGAGATAAAGATGGGAGTACATCAACAGGAGGATAGATACCTTTCCTATGAATATCTCTTGCAAGTACAATTTGTCCTTCAGTAATATATCCAGTTAAATCAGGAATTGGATGAGTAATATCATCTTGTGGCATGACTAAAATAGGCATTTGAGTAATAGAACCTTCTTTACCACCAATACGTCCTGCACGTTCATAAATACCTGCTAAATCAGTATACATGTAACCAGGATAACCTCTACGTCCAGGAACTTCATCCCTAGCCGCAGAAATTTCCCTTAATGCTTCACAGTAATTAGATAAATCAGTTAAAATAACTAAAACATGCATATTTAATTCAAAAGCAAAATACTCTGCAGTAGTCAAAGCCATTTTAGGAGTAAGAATTCTTTCAATAGCCGGATCATCTGCTAAGTTCATGAATACTGTTACTTTTTCTAATGCACCAGTTCTTTCAAATTCTCTCATAAAGAAATTAGCTTCTTCGTGAGTAATACCCATAGCAGCAAAAATTACTGCAAATTCATCATCACTACCAACTACTTTAGCTTGTCTTGCAATTTGAGCAGCTAAATCATTATGAGGTAAACCAGAACCTGAGAATATAGGTAATTTTTGTCCTCTTACGAGAGTGTTCATACCATCAATAGTAGAAATACCAGTTTGAATAAATTCAGCAGGGAATTCTCTTGATGCAGGGTTCATAGGGTTACCATTAATATCCAGTTCTACATCCGGAATAATTTCTGGACCTCCATCAATAGGTTTACCAGTACCATTAAAAATACGACCCATCATATCTTTAGAAACTCCAATTTTAGCAGTTTCACCAGTAAATCTTGCTTTAGTATCACGAGTGTTTAAATCAGTAGTTCCTTCAAATACTTGAACAACCGCAACATCATCTTTAACTTCTAAAACTTGTCCACTTCTAGCTTCTCCAGCAGGAGTTTCAATTTCTACAATCTCATTATAAGCTACTCCTTCAACACCTTCTACAATCATTAAAGGACCAGAAACTTCAGAAACGGTTGTATATTCTCTTGTTTTAATATCAGCATTCATTTTTATACCTCAGCACATTGTTTTACAACTTTTTCTTGGATTTCTTTAATCTTAGCATCAAACTCTTCTTCTGGGATGTATTTCATTCTTGCAATATCATCTTTAACTTGTAAAGCAGCAATATCTTTCACATTAGCTCCACGAGTAACAGCTGCACTAGCTTCTTTATGGAATTCTAAGATAGTTGCTAACATAGCTGCTTGTTTTTTAGGAGAACAGTAAGTATCTACATCATCAAATGCATTTTGTTGTAAGAAGTCTTCTCTTAACATACGAGTAGTTTCTAAGATTACTTGTTCAGCATCAGGTAAAGCATCAGGACC
>JAZLLL010000068.1:0-5853 GCA_045598125.1 Methanobrevibacter sp.
TATCAAATAATACTCGTTAAATATTAAAAAACAACAAAAAATTTAAAAAAAAGTATAAATTTTAAATACTATTTTATCAATATATTAAAATTAGTAATACATGGTGAAATTATATGATACAAATGACTTTAATACAAATTGATAATTATGGACCTTGGACTGTCACTCCTAAACCACGTACTGAATCTGATTTGCAAATTTTACAAGCAGAATTATTTGCAGATGTACAAAGATTAATAGCTGCCAAAAAAGGATTAGTTTTCTTTACTAGATTTGATAACTTACTTGCTATTACAAATGGTTTGAATAGAGAAGATCATTTAAGAATTCAAAGATCCATAAGAAACAGATATCCTGTTACAATAAGCATGGGCGTTGGAGCTGCTGAAACATCTCATGAAGCTCAAAAATTAGCTACAATTGCTCTTCAAAAAGAAGGAGGGGCACAAGATGGAGAAAGAAAAGAAATTTTAGCTATTGATAGTTTAATTGAAAATCCAGAAGATAGTTTCGTTCAAGCAGCACATATTGATATCAATAGTGTAACTGAAACTTTAACCGATATTGAATCTGCATTTGATACTAGTTTTATAGTAAACAAAGCACAACATTACTTAATGACAAAATTACGTAAAAAAGGAGCATTACTTTTCTTTATTGGTGGAGACAATTTTATGTCACCATGTAATGGATTAAGTGAAGAGGAAATTAAAGATATTCTTATTGAAATTAAAGAAGAAATTAATATTGGATTTAAAGCAGGAATTGGTAGAGCAGATAATGCTGAAGATGCAGCATATATGGCAGATATTGGTTTAGAGATTATCCGTGAAGACAATAATCAAAAATGGATAGAAGTAGTTGAAGAATTATAATTAATATATCTATTTAATCAACAAATAAAAATTGCATATTAATTAGAAGTATTTACTAACAAAACTAAGACATATTGTTGAAATACACAAAGTTTGAATATCATATTTCACTTATAATTTACTTTTTTTCTTTAATTATTTCAACAATATTTAACAACTTTTTTTACAATAATCCTAAACTAAATAGCATAAATATTTAATTAGTAATTATATAAAATAAAATGCTAAAATAAAAATATTTATTAATATAAAATATAAAGCTAACTAAAATTAAAATAAGTAAACCTTCTTCTTATAAAAATAATTAAAGTGATAAAATGAAATTACTTGCACCTATGGCAGGAATCACAGATGCGAAATTTGCAATAAAATTAATACTCTATGGATTTAATGCAGTGAGTATTGGAGGATATAATACGGATAAAGAAACAATAAATGCAGGATCTAAAATTATAAAAAGAGGAAGAAAAGAATTTTATTTCCCCCCAGATAAAATTTATGATATAATTAAAAATGAAGTAAATGTTATTAAAAATAGATATCCTAATATTACAATTTCTGCTAATTTACGTTCAATAAACCCACAACCAATAATAAAAATAAGTGAAATTAATAATTTAGATATTGTTGAAATTAATTGCCATTGCAGACAAAAAGAATTAACTTCAATTGGTTGTGGACAAAGTATGCTTAAACGTCAAGATTTAGAAGAATATATTAAAGAAATCGTTAGAAAATCCAAATCAAAGGTTTCTTTAAAAATGAGAGCCAATGTTGAAGGAGTAAATGATTTAGAAATAGTTAAACTTGCAGAAGATTGTGGAGTTGATTATATTCATATTGATGCTATGAAAAAAGGAGTAAATGATGCAGATTATGAATTAATTAATAAAATTTCTAAAGAAATTAATACATACATAATTGGAAATAACTCAATAAATTCTATAAAACAAGCTCAAAAAATGTTAAATGCTGGGGCAAATGGTTTTTCAATAGCAAGAGCAGCTATTAAAGGAAAATTAGATTTTGATATCAGTAAAGTCTAAATAATTGGTGATAATATGGGCAGGCCAAAAATATATAGAAGAATATCTAAAAAACCAGAACATTATTGCTTAAATCCAGAACATAAAGAGTCAAAAGAAGAATTAATAAAAAAAGAAGAGAATAAACAAACTATTGAAATGAATCTTGATGAATATGAAGCAATAAGACTTGGAGATTATCATAATTTAAAACAAAAACAATCAGCAGAATTAATGGGAATTTCACAACCAACTTTCCATAGAATATTAAACTCAGCAAGAAAAAAAATAGCAATATCTTTAATTGAAGGTATTGAAGTTGAAATAAATAATGAAAACCACATTAAAGAAGATAAAATTTATTTATGTGAATCCTGTGGGTTTCAATGGAATAATCCTAAAAAAAATTATAAATTTTGTCCAGATTGTAAATCTACAAATATTAATATTATTAATTTAAAAGAAAATAGCATAAACTCTTCAGATATAACTAAATCTCAAAATACTTCTAATTCTTTAATTATTTTAGAAAATGATGAAAATATTAATTGTAGTGATAATTATAATGAAATTCCTTTAAATAATAGGAAATCTTTTGGAGGATTGGGTAGTGGAAAAGGACCTTCTAAATCTTGTATTTGCCCAAACTGTGGAACTGAAAGTCCAAAAATTAAAGGATTTCCTTGTAAAAACATGAAATGTGCAAAATGTGGTCATCCATTATGTGGATTGAAAAAATAAAGTAACCATTTAAATAATAAAAAACAGATATTAATAAATAATATACATAACATATATAATGGATAATAATTCATAATATTTATGAAATCAAAAATAAAAATTATTAAATCAGGAAAAACCATAATCAAAAAGAAGGTGAACTATGTCTTTTATAACTCTAAAAAATGTTAACAAATCATTTAATAAAGGAGAATATGTTCTTAAAGATATAAATTTAACTATTGAAGAAGGAAGTACACTTGGAGTTCTAGGTAGAAGTGGAAGTGGAAAGTCTGTATTAATCAATATGTTAAGAGGTACTAAAGAATATGAACCAGATAGTGGAGAAGTTATTTTTAATATAGCTATGTGTGAAAATGAAAAATGTTTACATGTAGAAACCCTCTCCAAATCTGGAGAAAAATGTCCAAAATGTGGAAAAGAATTAAAACCTAAAGAAATTAATTTTTGGAAAGCTGGAAGATTAGAAAAAGCAGCGATTAGACGACGAATTTCAATAATGTTACAAAGAAATTTCGCATTGTATGATGAAGATACTGTGATTGATAATGTTTTAAAAGCAATGGGTGATGAAGGAAGATATGAAGAAGAAAATATTTATAAATCAATAGAACTAATTGAAATGGTTCAAATGAGCCATAGAGTGACCCATATTGCAAGAGATTTAAGTGGTGGTGAAAAACAAAGAGTTGTACTTGCAAGACAATTAGCTAAAAACCCAGCATTATTCCTAGCAGATGAACCAACTGGTACATTAGATCCTCAAACTGCAGAAAAACTTCATAAAACTTTAAAAGGTAGTGTTAAAGATGAAGGAATTACAATGATAATTAATTCCCATTGGCCAGAAGTAATGAAACAACTTGCAGACTATGTAATATGGTTAGATGAAGGAATGATTATAGAAGAAGGAGATCCTGAAGAGGTAGTTGCTAAATTTGTAGAAACTATTCCTGAAGCTGAAAAAGTTGAAAAACATGAACATACTCAACCAGAAGTAAGAATAGATAATATAAAAAAACATTACTATTCAATTGAAAGAGGAGTTGTAAAAGCAGTGGATGGTGTGAGTTTAACTATAAATCATGGCGAAATTTATGGAATTGTAGGTTTAAGTGGATCTGGAAAAACAACTTTAACTAAAATGATGATGGGATTAACTGAACCAAGTAGTGGGGAACTTGAAATAAAATTAGGAGATACTTGGATTGATATGAAAAAAGCAGGCCCTCTTAACAGAGGAAGAATAACTCCTTACTTAGGATTATTACACCAAGAATATTCCCTATACCCCCATAGAGATGTTTTAGGAAATTTAACCGATGCAATTAGTTTAAATCTTCCTTCAGAATTTGCAAAAATCAAAGCAGCACATATTCTAGAAACTGTAGGATTCGAAAGAGAAAAATCAAGAGATATGTTAAATAAATGGCCTGATGAGTTAAGTGGAGGAGAAAGACATAGAGTAGCTCTTGCACAAGTTCTTATAAAAGAACCGAATATTATAGTTTTAGACGAACCAACAGGCACTATGGATCCGATTACAAGAATCATAGTAACTAATTCTATATTAAAAGCAAGAGAAGAATTAGATCAAACATTCATTATCATTTCACATGATATGGATTTCGTACTTGATGTATGTGACAAAGCAAGCTTAATGAGAGGAGGAAAACTCCTTAAAACTGGAACTCCAGAAGAAATTGTTAAAGAATTAACTGGGGAAGAAAAAGAAGACATGTTAAGAGGTTAACTAATTCTTACTCTCATTTATTTTATTTTTTTAAATATTTATACAAATCAGTGCTAAAAATATTACTTAATATTCACCTATTTTTAAAAAAATGATTTTACTAAAAATAAATATAAATAAACAGGAATTTCTATTAAGAATTATTTGTTAAATATCATGAATATTAATAAACTTAGTAATATAAAAAAGATAAATCTAAAATTTTATATTAAATAATATACTAAACAATATTTATAACTAATGGAGGATAAAATATGGCATGGGATGACGCACCATCACATATATGTAGAGGAGGAGATATTAGAGGATTAGCTTTTTGCTGTCCACCAGTAAAACCTTGTCCAATTATGAATGCATTGAAAGAAGTGGGAATTAGCCCTCAAGACTATTTAGATATTAAACAAAAATTTGCTAGAGAAACTAAATTAGGTGAAGGAAAAGGAACCTGCTTTGGGTCACTTGTATGGTGCTGTAAAACTTCAAAACCTTGTCCCTTAAGAGATATGACTCTAAATCAAATAGGTATGAGTCATGACGAATATTTAACTCTTAAAAAAGAATTATCTGAAGCTATTTTAGGAACTAAAAACCCAGAAAAATTAAATGAAAACACTGAAGCATTAATAAAATCATTTAATATAAGTGAAGATGAAGCTAAAAAAGTTCTTGAAGATAGTAATAATGATTTAAGATTAGCTATTAAATTACTTAAACTTAAAGAGTTAGAAGGTTAAAATAAAAACAAATATAAAAAATGAATAAATATTTTAATAAAACTATGTGATATGATGGGATTAAGCTCTTTATTTCTAGAAGTTAAAGATAAAAATGTATTCATTTTAGGAACAGGAGAAGTAGCCACAAGAAGAGCTAATCGTTTTTTAGATAAAGGAGCTAATGTTACTCTTGCAGGAGATTATATTAAAGAAGAATTATTAAATAAAGGAGCAGTACTTAAACCTTTAAAAAATCTTGAAAACCTAGTTGAATGGGCAGAAATTGTCATTATTGCAAGTGGCGATGAAGAATTATCTAATTATGTTGCATCAATTAGTAAAAACAAATTATTAAACAGAGCAGATTTTCCAGATAAAGGAAACATCATAATTCCTACAAGTTTTATGATTGGAGATATTGAAATTTCTATTTTTACTAATGGTCAAAGTCCATTAATGGCAAAGGAACTTAGAAAAAAAATTCAAAAAATAATAACAACTGAAGATTTGCTTGAAATTAAACTTCAAGATTATTGTAGAACTCTTTTAAAAGATAAAATCAATAATCAAAAAATAAGAAAAAAATATCTTTATACTATACTAGAAAATAAAGAAATTAAAGAATATCTACAAAATAATCAATTAGAAGAAGCTAAAAAGTACTCAAAAAATCTAATTGAAAAAATTAATATTAAAAAGTAAAAAAATATAAAATTAAAAATTAATACTATTAAAAATTAATA
>JAZLLL010000069.1:0-4865 GCA_045598125.1 Methanobrevibacter sp.
AATATAAAAAAATAAGATTTAAAAAAAATATTATTAAAAAAAATTATTAAAATTAATAATATAAATATAATAATTCTTATTATCTTAGTAAAATATTAAAAATGGTGATTATGTGGAAAATTTTAGTGAATGGTTCCATAATATTTTAGAAGAAGCACAAATAATTGATGGAAGATACCCTATTAAAGGAATGAATGTATGGCTACCTTATGGTTTTCAAATAAGAAAACACACCTTAAATGCTTATAAAGAATTAATGGATAAAGACCATGACGAAGTATTATTTCCTCTCCTTATTCCAGAAGAAGAACTTGCTAAAGAAGGAATTCATGTAAAAGGATTCGAAGATGAAGTTTACTGGGTAACTCATGGAGGTAAAACCGAATTAAATGAAAAATTAGCTATCAGACCAACTAGTGAAACTTCAATGTATCCTATGTTTTCTTTATGGGTACGTTCACATATCGATTTACCTATTAAACAATATCAAGTTGTAAATACTTTTAGATATGAAACAAAACATACACGACCACTTATTAGAGTAAGAGAAATTACAAGTTTTGCAGAAGCCCATACTGTACATTCTAGTGCAGAAGAATGTAAAAAACAAACTGATGAAAGTGTAAACATATACAAATCATTATTTAATGAAATGGGAATTCCTTATCTTATAAGTAAAAGACCAGAATGGGACAAATTCCCTGGTGCAGAATACACAATGGCATTTGACACTATTATGCCTGATGGAAAAACCTTACAAATTGGTACTTGTCATAACTTAGGAACTACATTCGCTAAAACCTTTGAAATAACCTTTGAAAACAAAGAAGGAAAACATGAATATGCTTATCAAACTTGTTATGGAATTTCTGATAGAGTAATTGCTGCAGCTATTGCCACACATGGAGATGAAAAAGGTCTCATTTTACCACCTAAAATTGCTCCAAAACAGATTACAATAATCCCAATTATATTCAAAGAAGGTGCAGAGGAAGTAATGGGAAAATGTTTAGAAATTAAAAAATCCCTTGAAGATTGTGGAATTCGTGTACAAATAGATACAAGAGATATCAGACCAGGAAAAAAATTCTATGACTGGGAACTAAAAGGAACTCCACTTAGATTTGAATTAGGTCCAAGAGACTTAAAAAATAATATTGCAATCATCGGAAGAAGAGATACTGGTGAAAAAATTGAAATAGATTTAAATGAAGATATCTCTAAAAAAATAATGGATTTATTAAATAAAATTGAAGTAGACTTAAAAACAAATGCATGGAATAAACTTGAGAATAGTATTATTACCATTGATTCTTTAGATGAAGTAGAAGAATCCATTAAAAAGGGAAAAGTTGTTCAATTTTACTGGTGTGGAGATGAAGAATGTGGTCAAGCTATTGAAGAAAAAACAAATATTGATGTTTTAGGAATTAGAGAAGAAAATATAGACACTACTAAATTTTGCCCACATTGTGGAAAACCAGCAAAACACCTTGCATTAATGGCTAAAACATATTAAATATTGTTCTATATAACAATATTTAATAAACTTATTTTTAAAATGTATTAAAAATGTGAGAATGGTAAAATGGATAAAATTTATGCAATAATTCCAGTAAGTCAATTTTCTAATGCAAAAACAAGATTATCTCCATTTTTAACTCCCCAAGAGAGAGAAAATTTATTAAAAGCAATGTTAAAAGACATTACTCTAACTTTAAAACCATTAGTGGATAAAATAATCATAATAAGCAAAGATAAAGATGTTTTAAACTACGCTAATGAATTAGAGCTTACTACACTCATTGAGCAAGAACATGAAAAAACTAAAAGGTTAAAAGCATCAGACAATTCTGGACTTAATCTTGCTTTAAAGCAAGCAATGAAATGGTCAAGAACAAAAACACGAAAAGTTATTATTCTACCTTCAGATATTCCATTAATTGGAAAAACAAATATAAAAATTTTAATTAATCAAGCAAAAAAACTTGATTTTATAATTGTTCCATCAAAAGGTGGGGGAACAAATACATTAATTACCAAACCATTAGCAATTGATATGAAATTTGGTGAATTTAGTTTTAAAAAACATATTGATGAAGCAAATAAGAAAAAATTAAATCCCATGATTCATGATTCTTTTTATATGGCTCTTGATGTTAATACAACAGAAGATTTAGGTGAAATTATTATTCATGGAAATGGAACTGAAACTAAAAAGTATTTAGAATCCCTAAATATTCAAGTAGAATCAATTCATGGTCATGAAAGACTTAAAGTTACAAGAGATTAATAATATTAAAACCACCTGAAAAATATAAAATTTAAAAAAATAACAAAAATCTAAAAAATATATTGATTAAATTAGACTATATTCTAAATTAGTGATAATATGATAGGCTTATCAATAGCAGGATTTGATCCTTCTGGAGGAGCAGGCATATTAACAGATGTGAAAACTATGAGTGCACATGGAGTTCATGGTGCTGCAGTTATTACTGCACTTACTGCTCAAAATCCAAAAAAAGTATTTTCTGTAGAACCTATACCTCCTACATATATATGTGAACAGATAGATTCTATATTTGATGAGTATAATATAAAATATTCAAAAATAGGATTGTTATATTCAAAAGAAATTATCAAAACTATAAGTAAAAAAGTTAAAGAATATGATTTAAAGATAGTTGTTGATCCTGTTATGGTAGCAAGTGCAGGAGATAATCTTATAAAAGATGAAATATCTAAATCATTAAAAAAATATTTACTAAAAAATACTTTACTAGTTACACCTAATGTTTCTGAAGCTGAAAAATTATCTGGAATTAAAATAAAAAATAAAGAAGATGCAATTAAAGCAGCTTATAAAATAGGAAAATATTCTAATACTCTCATAACAGGAGGCCATTTAAATGGAACTAATATAATATATACTAAAGAAGATAATAAAATTACTATAATTCATCAAGATTTAATTAAAACAAAAAATCTTCATGGAACTGGATGTAGTTTTTCATCAGCAGTTATTTCAAATTTAATAAAAGAAAATGAAAAACATAAAAATCAAGAAGATAATTTAAAATTAGCTATTAATAATTCCCTTAAATTCATATATAAATCCGTGAAAAATGGAAGATATGGTACTTTAAATCCTAATTTTAATAATATAAAAATTAAACTTTAATAAATAAATCAGATGACAAAAATAGTAGAGCGCAATAAAAAAAAAATAATAAAAAAAATAATAAAAAAAATAATAAAAAAATAGTATTAATCTTCCCAAACACCTAAAAGTTCTTCAACATCAGCTTGAAATTTTAAAAATTCATCAGAATTTCTAACTCTTGGATGAGGAAGATCTACTTTAACAATTTCTTTTATACGTCCAGGATTTCTATCCATAACCACAATCCTATCTGCTAAATAAATCGCTTCATCAACATCATGAGTAACAAATAGAATTGTAGAATTAAATCGTTTCCATACACCAATTAACTGTTCTTGAAGACTATGCCTATTCTGCATATCCACAGCAGAAAATGGTTCATCCATAAGAAGAATAGGAGTATGATTTAATAAAGAACGAATAATAGCTACTCTCTGTTTCATACCTCCAGATAATTCATGAGGATAACTATCTTTAAAATCAGACAAGCCCACCCTATCTAAATATCTTTTAGCTGCTTCAAGATTATCTTCTTTAGATTTTCCACTTAAATTTAAACCAAACATTACATTATCTAAAACAGTCAACCAAGGAAATAAAGAATATTGTTGGAAAATAAAACCTCTATCTTTATTTGGACCCGTAACTAAACCATTATGATCATAAACTTCACCAATTTCTGGTTTTTCTAAACCTGCAACAATCCTAAGAAGAGTTGTTTTACCACATCCAGAAGGACCTAAAAGACATATTAACTCACCATCATCAATATGCAAATCTACATTCTCAATAGCTTGAAAATCTCCTTTTTCTTTTGTAATAAATGATTTAGATACATTTTTTATATCAATTGCCAAAATTAACACCTTTATAAAATTAAATTATTGAGTAATTTCTAATTAATTACCAAAATATTTTATCTTGAGCTTTTCTAAATAAATAATCAAATACAATACCAATAATACCAATAACTAAAATACCTACAACAGTTGTACCTGGATCAAATAATGTACTTGCAGTTAACATCATATAACCTAAACCAGAACTTGATGAAATCATTTCTGAAGATACAGTACACATTAAAGCAATAGACACTCCTACTTTAAGTCCTGAAATAATAAAAGGTACTGCAGAGGGTAAAATAATTTTATTTAAAATATCCCAATTATTTGCACCTAAAGTCTGAGCAGCTTCTATTAAAACTTTATCAGTTCTTTTAACTCCATCAATTGTATAAACTAAAAGAGGAAATACACAACCAAGGAATATAACAAAAACAGCAGAGGATAAACCTATACCAAACCATAAAATAGCAAATGGAATCCATGCAATAGGAGGAATAGGTCTAAGGACACTTATTACTAATGAACAAAATTTATCCCATGTTTCAGACCATCCTAAAAACACACCTAAAGGAATAGCTACAATTGAAGCTAAAATAATACCTAAAAATACTTTAATTAAAGTACTTATTGTATTATTTAACAAACGTCCATTAAAAATAATAGTGTAAGCAGCTTCACAAACATCTATAGGACTTGGTAAAATAAAATAAGGAAAAAGATTCAAAGTTTCTGTAATTAAATACCATCCTAAAATTATTAAAATAGGTAATATTAAAGGTAATAGTTTTTTCTTAATATCCACATAAATCACTTGATAAATTTATAAACCTGCAATTATTAATTCATAATTAATA
>JAZLLL010000070.1:0-4983 GCA_045598125.1 Methanobrevibacter sp.
CTTAGAATAAAGGTATTTTTTATATTTTTTTTAAAAATTGCTCTTAAAAATAAGTATATAGTTTTTATCTTTTTTTATAATTTTAATATTATAATTTTTATTTAAAATTAGGGTTTTATAAAATTGATTTGTATTCTTCATAGTGATTAATATTAATTAATTCAATTGGATTAAATTCTTTAACTCCATAAAATTCAAATTTGTCTTCAAAGATTTTTCTTAATATAGGATTTAAATTATCATTTTCTCCTTCAAGGTATTTAATTAATGAATCCCTATATGCTGCAAAAGGCATACCTAATCCTTCAGCACTTTTTAAAATACCTGTTTGTCTTCTTCTAAGAATAGAAATAGTGTTTTTAGGATTATTGCAGTTAAGAATATAATTTAAAATATTTTCAAAAGTAGTTGTACTGACAGTTGGTTGATCACCAGTTACACATAATACAATATCAGAATTTGTATTCTTAAGACCATTTAATAAAGAAACAGATAAACCTACATCAATAGGATTATTCTTAACAATTTTTATACGAGGGTCTTTAATTTTATTTATAAAAGGAATAATTTCATTAGAATAATGTCCAACTACTATAATACATTGAGTTAAATTTTGAATTTTTAATACATTGTTAATTGTAGTTTCTATTATAGTTTCACTATATTTTTTTGATTTTAAAGGAAGTGTTAATTTATTACGCAGTGGAATATTAAGATTTTCTTGATCTTTTCTCATTCTTGAGTTTTTTCCAGCTGCTGTAATAATTGCTGAAACTTTTAACATTTCTACACCGTTTAATGAATTAATTATATTATTAAATTATCATTTAAGTTATTAATTTTAAGTAATATAAAATTAATAAATAAAATTTTATAAAATTTAATATTAATTATTATATATTGTTATTTAATTATTAGTTAAATTTGAAGGAATATTGGATGAATAAGCTGTAATTTTACTAAAAATCGCCATTCCAGTTCCTTTACCTTCTGTCCACATCTCAATTTTTATTGGGTAATCTAATGTATTAGTGATTTTAATTCCAGTAGCAGGATTATATCCGAAAAGAACAGCATCTTGTCCACTATCCATTCCTACAGGTAAGCTAATTCCAAGTGCCATAACTGAGTTTCTTAATGCTCTTGCAGATGGACATACTCCATGAGTAGCAGATCCACCAATAGCTTCTGGATCTGGAACAGAAGTAAAACCAATTCCTTCTCTTCCACAAGCAGTTGCATTAACTGGAATTACTGTGTTATTCCAAGCTTTAACAAATTGTCGTGCATTACTTTCACGATTATCATTTCCATATTCTGAGTGAGATCCTAAATAAGTATAACTACTACTAACTACTTTATAAGTAAAGTTACTTGCATAAACCATTACTGGAGAACCAGAAGGATATTTTACAGAATAATTATAAACATCTGGGAAATGTTTTCTAAGTTTATCTGGGGAGATGTAAGTTCTACCATCATTTATTCCCGCAACTGAATATTCTAGATTATATTTAGCTCCAATACGAGTGGTATGATCATACCAATATTTTACAGTATCCCCATTTACTAAATATTCTTTGTTAATTGTATCATTATTAATATCTTCACCATTAATATGTTTTATTGTTTCATTTGTTCTAACATTAATAATATCAATACCATCAGATGTTCTTACTGCTTGAGTATATGGGTCATTATATCCCCAAACAAATTGTGCAGGAGAATGTACAAATATAGAATTATTAATAAATTCAACATATCCTGGTCCTTCAAAATCAGAAACTAATCCATTTTCAGAAACATTACCTTTAATAATTTCATTTGATGGTATTGGAACACTACCAGTAGTTATAGATAAGATACATCCCAAATAATCTTTAGAATTAAATTGAGAAATTAAATAATCTAAATTTATAGCTAAAGGATATTTATTTACTTTACTATATTCAATAAGTTCATCTCCAGCAAATACAGTTGATCCGTTTTCATATTTGGATATTTTATTTATATCCATTTGTCCAGATACATTTGAATGTGCTAAAGAAAATGGTGCAAGTACAAGTAAAATTGCAATAAGGCCAATTAATAACTTAAATGATTTTCTTTTCCATAAACTTCTTGAGCTCATTTCTTCACTTCCTTTAAATAATTATATTATTAGTGATTTTTTAATTATATTACTTGATTTTTATTATTTATTATTTTTAATATTAATTTTAATTTTATTGATTAGTTAGTTTTATACTAATGGTATTAATTTTATTAATAATTTTAGTTTTATGAATAGTATGAATAAGTTTTTTTTATTAATGAATATTAATTACATGATACACAGATTTGTCTTAATCTTTCTTGAATTTCAATTATGACTTCTTGTCCATTTCCACCAATTAAAATAGCATTTTCATGAGAAAATTCTGCAACAAATTTTATAATTTCATCAAGAGTTCTTGCTATTTCAATATTACCTTTATAATCTAAAGATTCTAATCTTTTAATACAATGGTTTAAATTATCTTCAAGTCCTGGGAATAATATAATATATTTTGGATTATATTTAACAACTTCATTAAGTATATCTAATCTATGTTCTTCATTAAGTCTTGGACTCCCAATAAAACATGCATAAAAGTTCTCTTCATCTAAAATAGATTTAATTGCATCAGAATTATCTGATTTTCCAATATATATTTTACTATCGTTTAAATAAAGAACCTCAAGTCGACCTAAGACTGGAAGAAAAGACTCTAAAGTGTTTTTAATAATCTTATTTGAAATTGTTTTATCTGAATTTAATTTTATTTTCTTAGATACTTCACTAGCAAGACCTGCATTTAGTTTATTAAAATTTCCAAATACTTTTAAATTATAAGGGGATGCTTCATATTCAGTAGTAGTTTTAGATATATTTTTAAATTCTTCTTTAAAAGTTTGATTTTTATCAATAATAATATCTTTATTTTTAAAGAAGTTTTTAAGAGAATTTTTATAATTTTCAATTGATCCATGAACATTCATATGGTCATTACCCATATTTGTTAAAGCGATTAAATTAAAATCAAAGAAATAGCTACAAAATTCTACAGTCATATCACATACTTCAACAAGAATAATATCTATTTCATCTGCTTTTTCATTTGCTTCTAATATGAGGTCATAGTAACCATTAAAACCACCACCACCGTTTCCACCTACAAGTACATTTTTTCCAGAATTTTCTAAAATTTCTTTAATCATAGAAACAGAAGTAGTTTTACCATTAGTTCCAGTGACTCCTATTGTGTAAATATCCTTATGTTTATTTAGAACATCACAAAGTAATCTTCCAGATTCTTTATATATCTCACCTAAATCAGTTTTCCACATACTTGGACTTATTACAATTCCATCACAATGATTTACTTCATCGGTATTATTATATCCTAAATCAATAGTAAGATTATCTGCTACAATATTAAGTCTTTCAGCTGAATTAACTTGAACTCCACCAAGAAATAGAATTAAATCAGATAAATCCAGATTATTATTAGAATCACTTGCATAAACAGTCCATCCTCGTTTAAGCAATGATTTTAATGCTTTTTTACCTTCTACACCTAAACCAATAACTGCAGCTCTCATATAATCACATAAACTTATTATATTTATTAATAAAAATTAACTTATATAACATTATATAATATGTTTTAAGATATTAATAAATTTAAGTATAATTAGGTATAATATAATCAAGTTATAATATAATCAAGTTATTAAACTACTAAATAATAAATACTAAAAAATACAAATAAATAAAATGTGAAAACAAGGTGAAATTATGGCTTCAAATGATAAAATTAAATTAATTGAAGAACTTTGTATGACTCCAGGTATATCTGGTTATGAAGAAAAAATTGCTTCAATCTTAGAGAGAGAATTAAAAGATGTAGCTGATGATATTGAAATTGATAAAATGGGTAATTTTATAGCTACAAAAAAAGGTTCTAAAAAAGGACCTAAAGTTATGCTTGCTTCCCATATGGATGAAATTGGTTTAATGGTAAGATATATTGATGATAAAGGATTTATTAGATTTTCTACAATAGGTGGAATTAATGATCAAATGTTAATGAATCAAACTGTTACTATTCATAATAAAAATGGTGATATAACTGGAGTTATTGGATCTAAGCCTCCTCATGTTACTAAAGCAGAAGAACGTAAAAAAGTTGTTGCATATGATGATATGTTTATTGATATAGGTGCAAAGGATAAAGAACAAGCTGAGGAAATGATAGCTATTGGGGATCCAATTACCTTTAAATCTTGGTTTGCAGAATTTCCTAATAATTATGTAATGGCTAAGGCTTTAGATAATCGTCTTGGATGTTATGTTATGTTAGAGGTTATGAAAAGAGTAAACTCTAAGGCTACTGTTTATGGTGTTGGAACTACTCAAGAAGAAGTAGGTCTTAAAGGAGCTAAAGTAACTTCTTATAAACTTAATCCAGATATGGCATTTGCACTTGATGTAACATTATCTGGAGATCATCCTGGAATTAAACCAGATGAAGCTCCTGTAGTTAGTGGTAAAGGTCCTGCTGTTATTATGATTGATGCTAGTGGTAGAGGAATTATGGCTCCTAAAATTATTAGAGATTTATTAATTGAAACTGGAGATAAATATGAAATTCCTTATCAACTTGAAGTAAGTAGTGGTGGTACTACTGATGGTACTGCAATTCATTTAACAAAAGAAGGTATTCCTACTGGTGTTTTATCTGTTCCTACTAGATATATTCATACTACTGTTAGTGTAGCAAGTTTAGATGATGTAGAAAGTACTATTAATCTTATTGTAAAAGCTATTGAAAGTTTAGAATAAATCATAGTTGATATTAAATTTTAAAATATTATTATGTTAAATATCAATTTAATAGTTCTTTTTATTTAATTCATAATATTATTCTATTTTTTATTTTTTTTAAAATTTTTTTATTA
>JAZLLL010000071.1:0-3176 GCA_045598125.1 Methanobrevibacter sp.
ATCTCTATTATATTAATTAAAATATTTCATTAAAAGAACATAACTAACTCATAAGTTATAGTTATATAAATTATAATTTGTGAATTATATTAATATAAAAAAGATTAGAAACTAACAAGGTTATGTTCTTTTATCCAATCCTTCACTAATTTTAAAATAAACTAATTTATATATTAAACCCTAATTTTATAATTTTAACTAAATTAAATCTAATTTTAAATTAAAAATTATTATATTAACTTATTAAGATAATTCAATATAATTATAATTCATCTAATATTTCTTTAGGGCCATTAGCCACCTCAACTAAATATTCTGCTTCAACGATATGTAATTTAGATGGAATAATAATACAATGAAGAGGTCCTCCAAAATCAAAATCAATTAAATTTTTAATATAATCTGCTTTTACAATATTATCTTTAGATCCAACTCTAGCAATACCAATAGCTAAAGTATCTTCATTAACACTACCATTTTCAAAATTATTTTTAATATTCATAAGATATTTTAAACCTTGATTAATAGTCATATATCTATCTTTATGTGCTTGAATATCTAAAAGAACTAAAGTATGCATATCCATTTTTAAATTTTCTTCAATAGCTAAATAAGGAGATTTAGGGAAAAAATTATAATCGGGAAAAGGAATTGTAGTTACTTTACCAAATTTATAAGCTTGAAGACCAGAAATAGCTGGAGCTGAAGATAAAATAGAAGATCCATGAACTACTTCAAACTTAATATCTTTTTTTGCACATTCAACTAAAAAATCAGAATGAGTAGTTGCAATTAAAGGATCACCTCCAGTAATAAGTGCAACATCTTTATTTTTTGCTTCAGATAAAAATATAGATTCTTCTTCTACTTGAGTTCTATCTAAAACACTAATTTTTTTACCAATAATTTCTTCAATAGCTTCAAAATTAGATCCAAATAAACGAGAAGTAAAAAATTCCGCATAAACTTTATCAACACTTTTTAAAGTTTCTAAACCTTTTAAAGAAATATCTTTTTCATCAAATAAACCCAAACCTACTAAATAAAACATGATAAAACCCTTAATATAAATTAATTAAATGAATAAGAAATAAAAATAAAAAATAGATTTAAAAAAATAAAAAGGCACTTACTTAACAACATGCCCCACCACAAGCATGCCTCCATAAACGTTAAGAAGTACCTTTTTTTACACCATCATCACCAGTTTTTAAAAAAAAAGTGATAGCTGTTAAAAACAGCTAATTATTATTTGTATAAATTAAACTATTTAAAATTTATGGTATTTGAATCACTCATCAACAAATCATTTAAAATATTTCATTCTAACAACATTAAATAACACAACTAAAATCAAAAATAAAATTCTAACCCAAATAGGTACTGGTGCAAAAAGTGCAATTAAAAGTAAAATAATTCCAACTAATGAATGAGTTAAAAGATTTTTCCAGTCTGTTAAATATTTTTTAAGTCCGACTAAAATTTTAATAATAATCACCAAATTAACAATATTTTTAAAAAAAATAGCTAAATTAAGCTTATATTAAAATATGTGCTCAGAATATAAATACTTAACCATTAACAATCCTATATCCCATCCATTTTCCAGTACTATACCTATAAACATATAAAATAGCTCTTACAAACCAATCAAAAAACATGGCAAACCAAGTTCCAATAACTCCCATATTAAAGAACCAAACTAAAACATAAGCTAAACCTAATCTACATATAAACATTACAGCTATACTAACATACATAGGATATCTTGCATCCCCTGCACCTCTAAATGTTCCAGGTAAAGTATAACCAATTGGCCATATAAGAATAGCAAATAAAGAATGCCATAATATAATTTGAGTAACTAAATCATTAGTATATGAAGATAAATTATAAATACTTAGAATAAATGGAAGAAGCAAAATTATTCCAATATTAGTAAATAAATGAGAAATATAAACAATAGTTATTAACTTTTTATTATAATATTTTGCTTGCTTAAAGTCACCTGCACCAACACAACGAGAAATAACTGCAGTTATCCCCATATTAATAGCAAAACCAGGTAAAACCCCAAATATGGTTATAGCATTTCCAACAGCATTAGCAGCAATAGCGACAGTTCCAAGAGTAGATATTAAACTTATTACAAGAATTCTTCCTAATTGAAACAAACCATTTTCAACACCATAGGGTAATCCTACATTCAGTACTTTTTTAAGAAGTTTCTTATCAAAATTAGGTTTAATAGTTTTACTAATATGTAATTCATATTTATCTTGAAGAATAAATCTTACCATAATTACTGTTGAAATAATACGAGAAATAAGAGTTGGAATTGCAACACCTTCAACTCCCCAACCTAAATAATAAATACAAAATGCATTACCTAAAATATTTATAACATCACAAATAGCCATAATAATCATTGGAACTTTAGCATTAGCCATTGTTCTAAAGATAGCTGCTCCAGAATTATAAATAGCAATGAATGGAACTGTAATCATCACAATCATCAAATAATTATTTGCATGATTCCATACATCTTCAGAAATTTGACCAAAAAGTAATGAAAAAATATATACTCTAAAAATATATACAAAAATCATAACTACTAAAGAAAAAATTCCTGAGAACCACACTAACTGATTACAAGAATCACATGCTTTAGTTATTTCCTTATTTCCAAGATATTGTCCTGCAATAACTGCACCACCACTAGCTATTGCTGAAAAAGCAAAAATTAAAAATTGCATCAAAGAATCAACCAAAGACACACCAGAAATAGCAGATTCTCCAAGTGAAGATACCATAATTGAATCTGCAAAACCTAAGATAAATTCAAGGAGCAAACTAACAACTAAAGGTACAAATAAATAAACCAACTCTTTATTTGAAAATAAAAGTTTAGACTTATCAACATCATTTACAAATAAATTTAATGAAATAATGATTCCCCCACATAATTATATATTAAACATATATAAATTTATTAAAAACAATATATATTATTACTTATATTAATAACACTAAAACAAAATAAAACAATGCCAAAAATATCAACAATTTTATTAATTAAAAATATTAAAATTTTAAAAATTGATTAGTTTTTATAAAATATATTTTGAACTAAAAAATAGAACATAATTAAAATATAATTTAATCAAAACAATGAT
>JAZLLL010000072.1:0-7231 GCA_045598125.1 Methanobrevibacter sp.
AATTAGAGAATAAATTAAGAAATAATTAATAATTAAGCACATTAAAAAAAAAAAAGAAAAAATAGCTAAAAATAGCTATTAATTAAAGAATAAATTAAAAAAAGATACTAAAATTATATAATTAGCTAATATAAAACATTAAAGAATTTGTTTATTAATTAATTCAGCATTCAATATAGAAGCACCTGCAGCACCTCTAATAGTATTATGTCCCACTAAAACATATTTAAAACTATTGTCAAATGCATTATCTTTTCTTAATCTTCCAACAGTAGCTGCCATACCACCATTTGCATTTCTATCCATTCTTGGTTGTGGCCTATCATTTTCTTCTCTAAGAATAATTGGGTTTTTTGGAGCAGAATATAAACCTAATTCTTGAGGTAATGCTTTAAAATTAGACATTTTAGATTTAATTTTACCAATATCAACCTCATCATCTAATTCAATGAAAACTGCTTCAGTATGACCATCAACAACAGCAACCCTATGACAAGATGCACTTAATGAAAAGTTTGCAGGTTTTACCTCATTACCATCAAGAGACCCTAACAAATGTAAAGTTTCACTTTCCATTTTCTCTTCTTCTCCACCAATATATGGAACTAAATTATCCACAATAGCCATAGATGGAACACCATTATATCCTGCTCCAGAAATAGCTTGCATAGTAGATACATAAATTCTATTAATATTAAAATTATCATAAATTGGTTTTAATGTTAAAGTTAAAGCAATAGTTGAACAATTTGGATTAGTTACAATAAATCCATCCCAATTATTATTTTTTTGTTGATTTTCAATCATATCTAAAAATTGAGGATTAACTTCAGGAATAACTAAAGGAATATCTTTTTTCATACGCATAGCACTTGCATTAGATGCAACAACAAAATCTTTTGCATATGCTGGTTCAACAGTAGCTGCAAAATCAGTTGGAAGAGAAGAAAAAACAATTTCAACATCTTTATCCATTTTTGCAGGATCTGTTTCAATAACTTCTATATCTCTTACAGACTCCGGCATAGGAGTATCCAAATACCAAGTTGTTGCATCTCCATATTTTTTACCTGCAGATTTTGAAGAAGCAGCTAGAGCAGCAATTTCAAAATCAGGATGATTTTCCAATAATTGAATAAATCTTTGTCCTACCATACCAGTTGCACCAAGCACACCTACTTTTACCATTTCAATCCCATCCTTAAAATATAATCTTAAAAATTTAACTAATAACTTTAATTATAAATAAAATTTAATATAATTAAAAAGTAGTTAGCAGATATTTAATATTTAATCATTAATACCTAAAACATCAGCCATATCATTAACTTTACCATTTTCTGCAGAATTTACAAATCTTAAAGCCCTAATAACACCAGCAATAAATACTTCCCTAGTATGAGCTCTATGATTAATTTCTAATCTTTCACCATCACCTATATACATAACAGAGTGGTCCCCAACAATATCTCCACCACGAATTGCATGTAAACCTATTTCTTCTTTAGTTCTTTTACCTACTTGACCTTCTCTACCATAAACAGCAACATCTTCAGGAATCCTATTTAAAGCATTAGCAACAGTTTCAAAAGCAGTCATTGCAGTTCCAGAAGGTGCATCTTGCTTTTGATTATGGTGTGCTTCTATAATTTCAATATCAAAATCATTTAAAATTGGAGTTAAATCTTTTAAAACTTTAAAGAATACATTGACCCCAATAGAGAAATTAGAAGAAATTACAGCTTTAATATTTTTATCCTTAATAATTTGAGCATTTTCTTTAGCTTGTTCTTCAGTAAATCCTGTAGTTCCAACAACAAGATTAACACCACAATTTGCAGCTATTTTAATAGTTTCTACAGCTGCATGAGCAATAGTAAAATCAACTAAAACTTCAGCATCAGACTCTTTTAAAACTTTTTCAAGATTTTGAGAACCTGTAATTTTAACACCAAGTTCATCAATTCCTGCTTGAATACCTGCATCTTTTCCTTCTAAAGGAGTATTTGGTATTTCAATAGCCGCAACAACTTTCATATCATCTTGTTCAGATATTTTTCTAATAATCCCAGAGCCCATTCTTCCAGCAGCTCCAGTTACAGCAACTTTAATCATAATATCAACCAACAATATATTTAATTAATAAAAATTTATCAAATAATTTCAAAAAATATATTAAAATAATAAAAATTTATTCAATAATTCCAACTTCTTTCAAAACATTTCTTAAATGTTCACGGTTTTTATCCAACATAGGCACTAAAGGTAATCTTAATGGACCTGCTGGCATACCCATCATTTTCAAAGCTTCTTTTGCAGGAGCAGGACTAGATTCCATAAATAAAGCTTTAATTAAATCATACATTTCATAATGTAAATCTAATGCTTTATCCATTTGACCATCAAGAATACTATTAACCATTAAAACCATCCTTTTAGGATCAATATTAGCTGATGCACTAATTACTCCTTTTGCACCAATAGACATTAAAGGTAAAGTTAACTCATCACTACCAGATAAAATAACAATATCATCTTCAAGTTGATTTTGTCTAAGTAATCTAATAGTTTTAGAAACTTTATCTACATCAGAAGAAGCTTCTTTCAATGCACTAATATTATCCATTTTTGCAAGTTCTACAATAGTTTCAGGAGCCATATCTAAGCCAGTACGTGAAGGAACATTATATGCAACAATATCAATATCACAATTATCATTAAGTTGTTTAAAATGCTCAATTACTCCATGTTGTTGTGGTTTATTATAATATGGAGTAATAACAAGTGCAAAATCAGCACCCACATCTTCTGCATATTTAGTTAAACTTAATGCTTCACTTGTAGCATTACTTCCAGTTCCAGCAAAAGTAGTTACTCTTCCATCAACTTCATCAATTAATATATCAATTACTTTATGATGCTCTTCATGATTAAGAGTAGCAGATTCACCAGTAGTTCCAACACCCACCAATCCATCTACACCTTGGTCAATTAACCAATTAATATTATGTCTTAAACCTTCTTCATCAATAGTTAAGTCCTCATTAAAAGGAGTTACCATAGCAACAGCAGTACCTTCAAAATTCATTATAAACACCCATAATTATTATTTTAAATGAAAATTTTAATTTAATGTTAAATCTAACAATTATTTTATTTTTATAATTAATTTAAATATTAAATTTAATAATTAACTAATATTTATAAATTAATTTAAACTTTACACTTAATTATTTATAAATTATTTTAATTTTATAAATTTTAATAAACACCTAAATTCGTTGATTAAAAATAAAAAAATATAATCAAAATAAAAAGCAAATTCACATATATTAGTTAAAAAAAAGTAATACGGAAGTTATAAAACTTCCTTAATTAAATCGTAAGCCTTTCTAGAATCTTTCCACTCAACAAATACAACAACAGCAGTTTGAGAGGAAGAAATTTCAACAATATTAATATCATTATCTTTAAGAGGACTAGTTATAATAGAAACAATACCTGGAGTATCAATAAATTCGGGACTAACCATAGTTAACATACCAATATCTCCCCCTAATGAAATAGAACTTAAGTTAGTTTCTGAAATAACTAAATCATGTAATAAAGGATAAACTAAATCAGCATCAACTTTATTTAAAAAAGTTGTGATAGAATTTTGGCCTGCAGAAATACCATAAATATTTACATTAGCCTCAGTAATAATAGAAGTAACTTTAGCAAGTAACCCTACATGATTAAGTAAATCATCTCCCACAATAGCTACAGCAGTAATAGGTTCTGGATGTAAATCTACAACATTATCCATTGAATCCTCAAAAGGACCTACAATAGCAGTGCCTGCATCAGATAAACATTCTTTTTCAAATCCAATGATTTTAGCACCAATATCTGGATCTTTATATCTTAAAGCATGAGGATGCAAAACTTGAGCTCCATGAGTAGCTAAATCCCTCATTTCTTCAACAGAAATTTGATCTAATTTAATTGCATCAGCAATTTTACGGGGATCAGTAGACATAACACCATCAACATCAGTAACAATAATTACTTCTTTTGCTTTTAAAGCATGGCCTAAGAAAAATGCAGTAATATCACTACCTCCTCTTCCAAGAGTAGTAATATTTCCTTCAGAATCTTTTCCTAAAAATCCACAAACAACAGGAATAATTCCTTCATCTAATAATTTAAATAATCCTTGAGCTTTATCTTCAGAAGCTTTAAAATCAATTTCAGCACTTAAAGGAGAATTATCAGTTAAAATAGGCCAAAGTTCATGTTCTGGGTCAATATATTCAGATTTAACACCTAAAGTCTCGATTACAGAAGACATAACTCTGATGCTAGTTCTTTCACCCATAGATAAAATTTCGGCCCTAACTCTTGCAGCAGCCTCATCACCCATAGCATCTTCAGTAATAGTAGTAAGTTCGTCTGTAGTCTTATTGATTGCAGATACAACAACAACAACCTTTTTACCCTTCATGTACTCATCCACTACAGATTGAGCAGCTTGACGAATCCTTTTACCATTTCCTACTGAAGTACCACCAAATTTGGCTACTATTAATTCCATTTGTTTACACACCTTCATACATAAATAAAAAAAATCAAACACAAAACTAGTTAAAAAAAATTAATAAAATATTTTTAAAAGTTATTTTTAAAATTTTTATAAACTAGACTAATAATTATTATACATTTATTAATATGTTTCATTGGTATTAATAAACTTAATTATTATAACTTAAAAAATGAATAAAAAAGTTAATAATATGACATTTATTAAATTAATTTAAAATATTAATGAAAATAAAAATCATGAATAAACTACCTAATGAATTCTAACTCAATCATATTTATCAATAAAATTCATAATGAATTCTAGATTCATCATATTTATCAAGATATTTATTTTTCCATCCTTCAGCAGGATAACCTAAAGTTATAATACAAAATGGTTTTATATTTTCATCAGTTATATTAACTATCTTAGATATCTGCTCCATCTTATCTTCAGCTGGTGCAACACCATTCCATAACCCACCTAATCCCAGATTAACTGCTTCTAATAACATATTTTCAGCTGCTGCACTCATATCCTGTTGCCATACTGTTTTATAAAATGATCGTTCAATATTTGCAACAAGGAAAATTCCTACAGGAGCATCTTTTACTCTAGGTTTAATCTCACCTAATTTCTTTAAAGTTTCTTTATTTTTAATTATAATAAATTCCCATGGTTCTGCACCTAATCTACTTCCAGGAGCTTGCATCCCTGCTCTAAGAATTTTTTCTATTTTCTCATCTTCAACATCAACAGAAGAATATTCTCGTATACTGCGCCTATTATTAATTACATCTTCAAATTCCATATTATTACCCTCACATTCAAAGACTTTTTTTAGTAAATTAAAAAACTAATCAATTAGTTAACAATAATATTAAAAACATATATTTTAAAAGTAAATAATAAATTTAAAATAGCTAAAAATAAAAAAATCACAAAAAATATAATAAATTTAAAATAGCTAAAAATAAAAAAATTACTTAAATAAAAATTAATAAAAAATAGAAAAATAGTATAATATTAGATTTAGATAAAAAGCAAAAAGCAATCAAGCTTGATTTGCTTGTTGTCTAACTAATCTGGTTATATAACCTGCAATTTTATTTCTTAAATGTTTAGTACTTACAGTAGAATACTCAGCAACTAATTTTTTATTTTCTTCAAAATCAGTAGTGAATTTACCAGCATGAGTTTCAATAAGTTCTTTAGATATACGTTTAACAAATGAAGTTCTAATATTTCCCATAATCATTCCTCCAAAATTTCTTTTTGTTTATTTTTACTTAAAATTGTTAATATATTCATAATTTCGCTAAGCATCCTTGCATCAATACCTTTTTCTTTAGCTAATCTTAATACCTTAGAATGGATTTCTTTTTCTCTATTTTCATCATAGATTTCCATACCTAAAAAGACTTTAGCACATACAATATCCTTAGCAAGTGAAGTTCTTTCATGAATTAAGTCAAATAAATCATTATCAATTTCATCGATTCTTTTTCTAGATTCTTGAAGAAGTTTTTGAGCATCTTCATCACACTTGAATAAGCCCTCTTTCTTATATGTATCCACAAAAATTACTCCATAGTTTTGATAATAATTATAGTTTATCAGTCATGATATTTAAATATAATTATTAAATAATTTAACAAAACGAATATATTCATGAAATCATATTTAATATTTACCTAATTAATTAAAAGTATATTTAATACTAATTAATTAAAAGTATATTTAATATTTACCTAATTAATAATGGAATATAAAAAAATATAAAATTTAAATAAAAAAATTAATTAATATTTTTAAAATAAAATATTATGAAGGCACTGAAAAATGACTTTTTAATTAAAAACTAAAATAATTTTTTACTTTAAATTTTACAGTAGGTTAAAATATGCATTATGTAAAAGCCAAAACTATATTATCTGCAAAAAATGGAATGAATCTTTATAGAGGTTGTACACATGGTTGTATATATTGTGATTCAAGAAGTAATTGCTATAATATAAATCATGATTTTGAAGATATTGAGGTAAAAGAAAATGGGATAGACCTTCTTAAAAAATCACTTAAATCAAAAAGAGAAAAATGTATGATTTCAACAGGTTCTATGACAGACCCTTATATCCCACTTGAAATTGAGCTTAAATATTTAAGAAAATCACTTAAACTTATCTACAAATATGGATTTGGTTTTACATGTATTACTAAATCCAATTTAATTTTAAGAGATTTAGATTTAATTGAAAAAATCAATAATAAAACAAAAGCAGTAGTTCAAATGACTTTAACAACATATGATGAAGAACTATGTAAAAAGATTGAACCAAATGTTTGTACTACAAAAGAAAGAGTAAAAGTTCTAAAAAAATTAAAAGAACATAATATTCCAATAATCATTTGGTTAACTCCAATCTTACCATTTATTAATGATACTGAAGATAATATTAACCAAATTTTAGATTATTGTATTGATTTAGAAGTAAAAGGAATTATATGCTTTGAAATGGGACTTACACTCAGAGATGGAGATAGAGAATATTTTTATAAACAATTAGATACACAATTCCCAGGACTAAAAGAAAAATACATAAAAACTTATAAAAATAATTATAATCTTCCAAGCATTAATAATAAAAAATTAATGAGTATTTTTAA
>JAZLLL010000073.1:0-19510 GCA_045598125.1 Methanobrevibacter sp.
AATTCCAATACATAGCTCTCCAGCATCCATAAAAACCATCCAAAATAAATAATTTATGTTTTATTTTGCTGTAATATTACTTTTCCAAAATAATATTTAATAAAATAATATTATAAATTTTTAAAAAAAATAATTATTAAAAAAATATAAAAAATAGGAGAATTAATCTCCTAAAAAATTACATAACTGCAATAGGTTCAGCATGATTTAATGCATTGAAATCATCAATTCCTCTTTTAATATCTTTAGCAGCATTATCAGAATAAGAAGCGAAATGTCCTCCAATAGAGTATACACTTACATAGTAATAAGTTCCATCTACTTTAATAACTTCATCATATCCGATATCACCCATTTCATCATCAAAGAAAGTATACAAGTTTCCATCAGCACCATCAATAGTATTAAAATTACTTACTGCATCATCTAAAGATTTAGCTTTTACAATCATGAGGTGAACATGATAACCTAATCCGTCATCATCATAATTAGCAATATCATCAGCAGTATTAGTAGGTACAAATTTAGATGGTACTGCTAAATCTGCAGCTCCAGACACAGTAGGAGTTGAATCTACCGTACTAGTGGAATTAGTGGAAGCACTAGTGGAATCTGAAGATGTATTTTGATCTGGAGAAACCATTGACCCCACAAATCCAAAAATAAGAATAAATATACAACAAACTGCTATAACAGAGATTATCTTCTTACCTTTACCCCAACTTTTCCAAGTATCTAAAAAGCTCATTTTTATCATCCCATTTGTAAATAAATAAAAAATTTAATAGCTTTGACAATGATTCCTAGACCCAATCCTCCCATTAAACCAGTGATTAATCGCAACGTGTTATTACTTTCACGAAGTTCAAATAATTGAGTAAATCCATCAATTCCTGTAGGCACTAATAGTAAAACTGCTATTGTTAATAGTAATAGACTGTAATCTACATAGAAAAAGTAAGTATAAATAAAATACAAAACTAAACTAATATAAAATCCAGTACATCTTGCACATACTGGAAATTGATGTCCTTTAATAAAAAAACTTCTCTTTGGTTTTCTATGGCATATTAAATTAGTCCAATTCATCATTATCTGGATTAAAATTTGTCGATATATATATAGATTTCTATTCGATTTCAGTATTTTGAAAAAAAAATTAAAGGAGTTTAGAGAGTTAAAAAAAGTAAATTTAAATCTTAAGATTAACAAAGTTTTTTAAGATTTTAAGACCAGAAATTCCACTTTTTTCTGGATGGAATTGTGTTGCAAAGAGATTATTTGAAGATAATGCTGCAGTTATATCTAATCCATAATCACATTTTGCAGCTATATATTGTTCATCATCAACTACAACATGATAAGAGTGAACAAAATAGAAGGATTTTTCATCTACACCTTCTAAAATAGGGCAATCTTTAACAACTTTAATTTGATTCCACCCCATATGAGGTATTTTTCTGCCTTCAGGAATTCTTTCAACATGCCCCTTAAATAAATCAATCCCTTTAATATTAGGTGATTCATCAGAAGAGGATAAAAGTACTTGTTGACCTAAACAAATCCCTAAAAATGGTTTATTATCCTCAATATGTTCATAAATTAAATCTTTAAAAGGATTTAAATTTTCCATAGCTGTTCCAAAAGCACCAACTCCAGGTAAAACTAAATATTCTGCATTTGCAATATCCTCAGGATTATCAGTTATTTCTGATTTAACACCTATTTTTTTAAATCCATTATAAATACTTCTAAGATTTCCACTTTTATAATCAATAATAGTAATCATAACAACCACTTAGAACATACTTTTTAAAATATAATAATTAAAATATAAACATGACTATTCTTCAAGCTCCCATTCAATAGCTGATCTAATCATCATTCCAAAGTCTGAATCAACAATAGAATCTACACCTAAAGTCTTAGAATGAGCATCTAATTCTGCTACAACATAATTGTAGCCTAATTCTTTTAAAGGTTGAACAAGTCTAGGACCATCTGTAATAGCTATTGATTCACACTCAAATTCTTCAATTTTTAAAGCATGAGGAACCCCTGCAACAATTAATAATTCTGGATTTTCTTCTTTTATAATTTTTTCTGCTTCTCTTGGAGTGATTGGATATTCATCAAGACCTCCAGTAATATAATTAATATTAATATTAGATTCTTTTAACTCTTCTGTAATATTTACAGCATGTTGTCTTATTCTTGGAAGACCTATATTTTTATCCAAATTAGCTATATATATTGGAGAATTATCTGGATTAATTTTAGAAAAGTCGCAACTTAAAATATCTGCAAAGAGATAAGAAGTTTCTTTTTTAGAATTTAAAACAAATGCAACTTTTTTATTATCTTTAACCGCTTTTATGATGATTTTAGCTACTTTTTCCTTATTATCTCCAAAATTTGGTTTGATATACTTACCTTGAGCCATCCCCCGAGTTTTTTCAACTTCAGTTGCTAATCTAAGCATTTCAATTTGTCTATCTGCTTCTTTTTGAGGAATAAGACCATACTCTACAGCTGCTTCTAAAACAATTATAGCACCTTCAGTATTGTCTCCTTCACCAAATCCTCCATGAGATTCAACAGGAAGTACAACTGCATCAAGAGAAAGATTTTCTATTGGTTCTTTTAAATCTTCACCAATAATCATACTTGCACATGTACCTACAATACCAATTAATTTAGGGTTAAAAGTGCTATAAGCTTCTTTTAAAGTCTCTTCAAGCTTTTCACTTGCACCTAAAATAAAATCATTTTCAGACATAGCTGTAGTTACAACTCGAACTCCATCACTTTCAAGAAGCCTACCTGTTCTAAAACAACAGCCATGAGGGCCGTGCATAATAATTACATCAGCATTTAAATCTCTTAAAGTATACAAGGATGCAGCTATTGGGCTTGGACGTGGATGCATCATTTCATCATCTCCAGTATAAGATTAAATTTAAACAATTTAATTAAATTTTTTAAAGATTAATTTCAATTAATTATGAGTTACAATACTAATAATATCCCCATCACATAATTCATAATCACTTGCAATTCTCATATTTTTTCTTGCATCAACTGCATGCATAAATTTATCTCCAATATCAGTATGAATGATATATGCAAGTTGTTTTGGATTAGAACCTTTTGGAACTAAAATTGCATCAGGAAGAACATTTCCTTTCTGATCTGTAAATTTATGCTCATCTTCTACAGGATAGACAGTAATCATATCTAATAAATCAAATATTGCTTGATTTAATGCTTTTTGAATACCTGTACTTCCATAAACATCAAGAATATTAGTTTGAATATATTCTAATGCATTAATTTGATTAGGGTTTAGTTTATCCTTTTCCAGCAATTCAAAATCTGAATCTCCAGAAACATATGATATAAGCCCTACTTTTGCTGCATTAACAAGTGCAAGTTCAGATTCAGCAGAAGTAGGTATTACATTAGGATATTTCTCTCTAATCCTTTCAATGTTTTCTTTTGCACCAGGTAAATCCGCCTTATTTGCAATTACTAAACTTGGTTTAGCTATATTTAAAATATGTCTAACAAGTTCGATTAAATCTTTTTCTTCCCATTTAGTATAATCTGGCTCAACTTTTCGTAAAGCTTCAATAATATCTTCAATAGTTATTCCAGTCCCAGATAATTGGTCAAAAATAACTTTGGAAATATCTAAATGTTCAGCTTCTACTTTACGAATAAGTCTAACCCAATTTCTATTAACAATCCCATACATCCACATTACAATTTCATGCTCTAAAAATTCAATATCCTCTAAAGGATCATGAGAACCTAAATCAACAGGATTTCCTTCTTCATCAGTAGAACCAGATGCATCAATAACATGAATAAAAACTTTTGCTTGCATTAAATCATCTAAAAACTTATTACCCAATCCTTTTCCTTCATGAGCACCTGGAACAAGACCTGCAACATCAATTAATTCAATAGGAATTAATCTTTTTCCATTAATGCATTGTGAATTTCTAGGATTACAAGTAATCTCTAGTTCTTTACAAGGACATTTAGTAATTACATGAGCAATAGCTTTATTTGCATCAATAGTTGTGAATGGATAATTAGCCATTTCTACCTTCGAAGCAGTAGCTGAATTAAAAAATGAAGATTTTCCAACATTTGGTTTTCCTGTAACTGCAATTTGAAGCATAATATCATCTCTAAATAAAATTATAAAAATAAATAATTAAAATATTAACTTTAAAATATTCTTAAATAAATATAAGAATATTTAAGATAAATAGTTTAAAATTAAAAATAAATAGGAAATGAATAATCAAAAGATTATCCAATATATCTAAGATCATCTTGTGGTTGTTGTTGACCCATAGCTCTATTCATCATTTCTTGTTCCATTTGTTGAGCTTTAGAAATCATTTCACGAGTTTCTTCAGCACGTTCTTCTAATTTATCAGTATTAACTTCAATATTAACAAGAATAGATAATTTTTTAAGAATATTTTCTGCTGCTTCTGCATCAATGAAATAACCTGGAGTTTTACCCATAAGACAAGATCCAGACATTCCTCTTAATCTACCTAAACCTAAAAACAAACCAGAAGCTCCAACAATTCCACCATCTGCAGATCTAATCTCAATATCTGCTTCTTTAAGAAGTTCAATACGGGAAGCATCAGTAGCTGCACCTAAAACACGATTTCCTTCAACTGCTTGTCCTGTAGCAATCCCCCCTAAGGTATAAATTTCACGAACCCCTAAGCTTTCAACAAAATCTAAAATAGCACCACAAAGTTCATATTGACCTTCAGTAGATAATCCTTGACAATTACCCACAAGGAAAATAAAGTCATGATCATCCTCTTCAGATTTTAAATAGTATAATTCATTAACCATATTTTCAATTATTCCATCATCCCCAACTAGAACTTGAGGAGGAAAATATGGAGAATAAATCTCAACAAATTTAGTAGCACCTAATTCATCAATAACATGGTCAATAGCTAATTTACCTACATGACCTATTCCAGGAAGTGCTTCAATAAATATAGGATTATTTAAACTAACCTCTTCTAATACATTAAACTGAGTTGTTCTCATAAAATCACCCTTAAGAACAATTATCAAATAAAAAAAAAATAAAAAATAGCTAATAAAAAACATAATATAACTATTAAACTATAGTTTTAAATTAACATAAAATAACTAAATAATAAAAATAGTAAAAAAGTAAATAAAAATTATTAGCTAACTCTATCTAAATTAAGTATCCTATAAAAAAATATTATTTATTTAACATTTCTTTTTTTAATTGTCTACGATATTTACCATATTTATCTTCAACAGAAAATTTAGGAGGATAAATAACTTTTAAACCCCCACCACATTTAGGACAAGAATCCTCAAGTGTGTAAATATTACAAACAGGACACTTATGCATTTTCATTTTCATCGAATTCGTCTCATTAATTGTCAATTTCACGTAAGAATTCGCCTTTACCATTAGCATTTTCAACTATGATAATAGCTTTTTCAGCTGCTTTTTTAAGTTGTTTTTCAGCTTTAATATAATCATCAGAAGTGACAGTTATTCTATAACGAGGAGCTCCAACACATTGAACCTCAATATTTTCATCTTCAACTGCTAAAAGAGCCTCTTTAATAATTTCTACCCCATTAGATTCATAATTCTCAATATCAATATATCCTGTAATATGAACTTCAGGAGGAGTAATATTCTTAACAGCTACTTCGGTTATAGCATTGGCCCATTCTTCACTAATTCCTTCTTCAATAAGAGATTGAGCTCCTTCATCAGCAGCATTTTCAAATGCGCCATAAACATCACCGAAGATGTCCATAAGCTCATAACCTACTTCCTCATAAGCAGCATCTAAGTCTTTATCTAATGATTTAGCAACTAATTCTAAAAATTTTTCAGCTTTTTGTTCAATTTTCCATTGCTGAATTTTTTTGGTTCTTTGATCTTCTCTAATTCTTTTTAAAGAAGCATCAACATGACCTTTTTTAGGATTAACCCTTAAAACACGAGCAACAATTTTCTGATTTTCTCTTACATGATCTCGAATATTTTTTACCCAACCAGAAGAAACTTCAGAAATATGAATAAATGCTTCTTTACCTTCATATTCTTCTAATTTCGCAAAAGCACCATAGTTAAGAACTTTATAAACAGTTCCTACAATAAGATCTCCTTCATCTGGCCATTCTTGATTTTTTCTTACCAATTAAAACACCGAATAAAAATAGTTAAGATTTCAATTAAAAATATTAACTAATTACTTAAACTTAATTTAAATAAAAATTTAGTCTATATAAATAATATTTAATTGAATCTCATATATCCAAGATTTAATAAAATCTAACTTAATCTAAAACTTCATCAATGTGCGCCATGATTTTAGCTTTAGCTCCACGAGATTTAACAATAGTTTTACCGCAGATAATACACTTTACATCAGAAGCTGCACGATCGAATATGATTTGTTCATTGTCACAATCTAAACATTTAACTCTTAAAAAGTTTCCTCTACCATTACTAGCCATACAAATCACCTTAATTAGATACAAATTCAGGTTTTCCTACTCTGAATGATTTTCTGATGTGGGATTTTCCACATTCTTTACATTTATATCTTAAGTCTAATTTTTTAACCGGCTTGTTACCACCTGGTAATGGTCTTGGATAACCTCTGTACCCTGCAGTAACTCTTCTGAATTGTCTTTGTCCCCATTTTAACTCACTAGCTTTTCTTTTTTTAGCAGTGTGTATTTCATGCACAGTATGTTTTTTACAGTGCGGACAGTAAGTTCTTTTTTCTTTAGGAATTTTCATTTTATAACCTCTTGATTTTCTATTAAGTTCCATCTTAACAGATAATATAATATATCATTACAACAAACCACAAGGAACTGATTAAGTTTCCAAGTCGCATGAGGATAATTACAACAAACCAATAAGAACTAATTAAGTTTCCTACGAGTCTGAGAGTATCTATAACCTAATATAATGCAATTGTTAATAATAAAAAATTTATACTATTATCATAGATACATTATATAATTTGTTATTAAATCATATTTAAATGTTTGTAAAATACTATGCTATATTCTCAATACTGAATCCTATTTGAATGTTTGCAAAATAATAAGTATACTTCTTTAATACTTTATAAAAAAAAATAATCTTAGAAACAGATTTTTTTATTAAAAAATAAAATATATTTAATAAATTAAATATCAACTATTCTTGCTTTATTATTCTTTAAAAAGATTTTAGCATTGATTTTAGGCAATATTACAAGATCTTGAGGATGGAAGGGACCATAAATTTTTTCATCAACCCCAACAATAGGTCCAACTTCTTTAAACATCAAAATAGCTATTTTTTCAGTAATTTTATGTGATTTGATTAAATCATCTACTTCAAAGGGATTAGGTTCATTATTGATTTGATTAAAATACTCCTCTTCATACTTATTATCTAAAATATCTAAATCAATAAATTGATTATCTTGATTGTATAATTGATTTACATCAGGAAATTTAGAATCATTTTCTCTCTTAGTTAATTCTCTGTTTAACTTTTTACTAGATTCCATCTCAAAATTATGTTCAGACCCAACAGAAGATTTTACAACAGATCCCTCAAAATTAGAGCTTACAGAAGATTCCACATTAGATAAATTATCTGAAATTCTTTGTTTAGCTATTTGTGCCTCTATAGATTCATGTTTTTCATCATCCACAATCTTAGCATTTTTAATTTCATTCAATTTATCTAAAATATCATCAGATTGTTGAGATTTATCCTTTTTATCAATATATTCTTTAAATTCTAAATCATTTCCAATACGGTTATCTAAAAATTTATTATCTTCTTCAACATCCATAGAACTAACTGTTTCATTAAAAGGATTTGCAATAGTTTGTCTATTTCTAGCAAAAGAATCTTCTTCTTTATCTGCAAATTTATCCAATGAAATTTTTAACCTATGTTCTTTTAAAGTATCTATTAAAGAAAAATATAATGTTTCTTCCTCATCTGTAAGATTTAAAGGAGTAGTATCTAAAAGATCAAATTCAGGCTTATCTTTAGAAAAAAGATGATAAGACCTGTGTATATTCATAACTGCAGCATCAGTTATTTTATGTTCACGTCTTTCACAAATCTCAGTAGCTATTCTCTGAGAATCTTTTAAAAGATAATGTTCATCTGAGAAAGGATCATTACCAACAGAACGTTTAAGTTTATTAATATAAGAATGAACTTGTTTATAAAAATCAGCACCTACTCTTGCTAAAGATGCATTAGTACGTTCTTTTTTTTGAATTTGACGTAATGTTTGAAAAAAACTTTCATCCATAATAATCATCCTAAGATAAACATAAAAAAATAAGAAATTAAAAATAGAATTTAGGAATTAGTAATATTACTAATAAATAAATCCATAGATTAATTTAAATATAAAAACTAAATTAATCCACAACATCTTTAATATGTTAATTATTCTAAGTTAAAACAATTAGCCTAAATTAAGACCATTAGTCTTCACTTTCAATTCTTGGTGCAAGTAAGAAACTAAGTTCACCATCTTCAGAAAGCATTTTAAGAGTAAGATTTAAAGGCATGTCATTTCCAAGACTAATTTTAGCAAAATCAGAAAATTTATCTGCCTTAAGCATTTCTCTGACTTTTTCTAAAGAGAAAATAGATTTAACAGTTTCATCTATTTTTTCTCCATGTAAATATTCAATATTTGCATCTCCAAATTCGCCTTCTGCAGATGCAACAAATTTATCACTATCTACTTTTAAAGCAATTTTATCTGAAAAGATATCCATATCTTGAATAGAATCTTTTAAAAGAGAAAATGGAACTTCAATATTAGTAGGGTGATTTAATTGAGGTGGAGTCGGAGACTCATATTCAATATCAATCAATCTAATTTTAAAAGTTCTTTTAGCTTCTCCTTCAAATGTGATAATAAAATTTCCTTCATCTAATGACATTAAAACCCTATCATCAGATTTAGAACGTTTTAAAACTTTCATTAACTCATCAGTATCAATATTAATTTTTTCAGGTTCATCACAAATAAATTCATCAAATAAACTTGCTTTTAATTCTAAATGAACAAAAGTAATATGACTACGATCTAAGGCATCTAAACGAAAACCTTCACTATCAGTTTGTATTTGCACTTCATCTACAATAGAAGAAATAGCATCAAAACTTGTTTTTAAGATGTTAGAATCACTTAACTCAGCCTTAAACATTAAAAATCATCTCGCAAATTGTTTAAGAAATTTATAATTTCATCCCATAAGAATGAATTAATATAAATTTATAATTAACTAAAAATTATAAATTAGTTAAAAATTCATATTTTATATTATGCTTAAATTTTTGTAATTCATTATTTATAAAAGTTTATATAAATAAAGATTACTAAAAAAATAAAAATAAAAAAAGAAAATATTAAAAATTATTTTCTAGATTTTCTTAAATTATTATCAAAATTAGTTCCTTCAATAATTCTTGCTTTTTTAGCAGCTAAATCATTAGAATTTTTTGATTTATCTTTAAAAGAATACTGTTTAGAACTTGAAGAATTTGACATTTCTTTTTTAGATTCTAAATTAGATAATTTATTAGAATTTGTAGAGTTAATATCTTTTTCATCCTCTAAAAATGAAGATAATTCATCATATGTGGATTTTTTATTTATTTTAGGTTCATTAATATTTTCATAAATATTTAAATCTTTAAGTTCAAAGGAATCTTTTTGAGAATCAGATAGATATTCCTGTAACTCAATTGATTCATCATCAATTAAATCATTTGATTTATTCATTTCAAAAAAAGTATTACCATCTTCAAAATCATTATCAGAGTCTAAATCATAAGAATCAGAAATATTTTTAATTGTATCATTCTCATTTTGAGAAAATTCATCATCAAAGTTTACTTTATTAGATTTATTAAAATTCTCAGTAAATATTTCTTCTTGTGTAAAATTAGAATTTTTTAAATGTTCAGGAGACTCTTCTTTATCAAGATTTAAAAGATTTTTAAACAAAGAATCTGAATCTTCAGAATCTCTTTTATAATAATCACCATCAATATTCTTAATTGTATCAATAGTGTTAAAAGTGTTTCTTATTCTTTCATTCTTAATACCGGAATTCTTTAAAGACCCATTATAATATAGAACATAAAATACATCCAATAATATAAGAATTAAACCAATGAGAATTATAACAATACCCCAACTTCCAGCTTCACCTAAAAGAACATTATCAATAACTCTATCAGAAATATTTGAAAAACCCCTAATTCCATAAACAATTAGTCCCAAACCTAAAATTAAAACAATAATCGAAAAAATTTTAGATACCATAGATAATTCTTTTACAGAAGATTTTTCATTAAACCCACTGTCCATTAAATCAAATTTATTATTTCTTTTCGTAGATTTTTTAGCAGTATAAGGAGTTGTATTCTTTTTATTAGGTTTAGATAAAGACAATACATTCTCTAAATTAAGATTTTCATTTGCAACTATCTCTTCATTTAGATAATTTTCACCAATATTCTCAAAATCTTCAGATATTCCATTATCTGGAGAAACAAAAATACTCTCCAAATCTTCATTATACTTCTCTTCTTCATTAGATTTAATATCTTCATGATTTTTAGAACTAGAATCACCAATACCTAACTCATCAACATCCAAACTATCCTTATTTAAATCAGAACTAGAATCACCAATACCTAACTCATCAACATCCAAACTATCCTTATTTAAATCATGTCCAGAAATAGATTCTCCTAATTCAGAATCAGGAACTGCTTTAGAAATAGGTCTTCCCATTTCTAAATCATCCATAGCATTTGAAATAGATTTTGACTTATTAAAACTAGATTCTGATTTAGTTTTTTTATTCTTTTTGGAATTAGACATAAAATTCCCTCTATTTAATATAATTTAATATGAATTATTAAAAATTTATATAATAATCCTAAAGTCAGATATACTCTAAAAGTATAGTCTAATCATAGCCTCTCCATTTGTGACCACATTCAACACATTGGAAAAAACGAGTTTCAGCTTCATCTGCACTTCTTGTTTGACGTAATTCCCAATAAGCCACAGTATGCCCACATTTAGGACATTCTTCATTAGTTGTAGGGCGAACATCAATATCTTCGCCTTTATCAATAACAGTAGATTTAGTTTCTACTTTTTTAGTAATAGAATATTCTTTCTCTTTATCTGCAGATAATTTATTTGAATAACCACAGCTACATTCTAAAAAAGAATTTCCTTCATCATCTTTTTTGGGAAGTAACATTTTCCCACAATTTGGACAAAAATCCATAAACTACCTCCATTGAGTGAAAATATATAATCTTGAATTAAGTTAAATCAATGCTCAAAATTAACTTAAATTTAAAAGCTTAAATTGAGCTAAAATTGTGAAAAATTTAACTTAAATCTATAATAATAATATTTTAATGTATAATAATTAACTTTAATTATTTCATAGTATTTAAACTTAATTTAAATTTTAGGTAAAAAACTGAAAAAAAACTGAAAAATCATTTACAAAATCATTAAATTACTAAAATATATCTTAGAATTTATCCACAATATCTTAATAAAAAATTTAACTTAAATTTATATTTTAAAAATAGTATATGAAAAATATAAAAATAAAATTTAATAAAAAAATTAAAAAATAAAAAAACTACTAAAAAAATATAAAAAATAAATTATTTTAATGAAATTAAATATTTTTTAATAGCTTCTAAGATTTCAGAATGGTCAAATGCTAAATCTATTGATTCTAAATCTTTAAAAGAAAATGTATTAATATCCTTTGCATCATCATTAAATTTCATTTGATTAAAATCACCAATAGCTAAATAGACAATAGTTATAGTATGACCACGAGGATCCCTATCTGGTTTAGAATAAACATTAAATAATTTAATTAATTCAATGTCTATACTAGTTTCTTCCTTAGCTTCCCTAATAGCTGCAGATTCAACAGTTTCACCATAATCAATAAATCCTCCAGGTAACGCCCAACAATCTTTATCAGGATTATTTTTCCTTTTTATAAGAATAAATTCATTATTATCCACATCAAATTCATTATAATTTAAAAAATGCTTATTAACAATAAATATATCTACTGTTAAAGAAGGTTTTTTATAATTCATAAAATCACCAATAATAATTTTAAAAATTTATACTCTAAAAAATTAATAAAATATGATTAATTTTAGATAATGAAATTTTTAATAAAAAAATATATTAAATAAAAAAATAATTAAAAAAAATAATAAAAAATAGAACTGACCAGAAATATTAAATAAAAATAGAAAAAATAAAAAATAGAAGATATTTAATTAAATATCCTCAACTAAACCTTTAAAATCAGCTACATCATCTTTTAATCTATTAGCTGCTTTTAAAAGAGAATTTCTAGGCCTTTTAGTTCTTTTAGTTTTAATAGTCATAATAGGTTCACCAGTAAGTGGATGATCAATACCATAAACTGCATATTCCACATCAGGGTCTTCCATAAGATATTTTCTTAAAACATTACATATAGAATGATTTTCACCATGAATAACCATTTCAAGTTCTAAAGTTTTATCTTTAACAATTTCAATTTCCATGTTATCTACCTAACTAAATAAAATTTAAATATCATATATAAATCAATGCTTTCTTAATTGTTAATTAATCTCTTAATTCCAATTTAAGCCTCATAGTTTTTAGAGATTTTCCTTCTTTCTTTTCTATTACAAACAGGACAATACAACTCTTCAGAGTTATCCAATACCATAAAAGACCTACATCTTGTACACATAGCTTTTACTACACCACAATCTGTATCCTCAGTATTCAAATCAATATTATCACCAATAACTTTAACCACTTTTGCTTCAATTAAATCTCCAATTCTAAATGCATCAGTAAGTCTATCAATATAATCAGGAGTTACTTGAGAAATATGAATTGCAGCCATATAAGGTAAAGCTAATTGACGATTAGTCCCTTTTTTAGAGTGAACTGTAACTAAAGCTCTTTGGCCACGAACATCTTTGATTTCACCGTAAACAATGTCTTCAACTTTTAATAAATTAGGGCCACCAGATTTAGAGATTACAGAAATTTCTTTCTGATTAAAATTAATTTCTACATTTCCTGGAACACCTGATTTAATACTACCATCATCTTCATATGCCCCATCCCCTGGTAAAAACTGTTCACTCACACTTAAAAAGTCACCAGGCATTACAAAATCTCCAGATTTTACTTTCATTTTCACACCTCTAAACTAAGGATAGTTTAACAATTAATGATTATTCGATATTTTGAATATTAACCAATATAATAATTATAAATTCATATACTAGATTTTTTTATATGTAAATTATTTATGTTTAATCTTAGTATATATAAGTTAGGTTGAATATAAATTTAGAGTTAAAAAATAAAATAAATTAAAATAAAAAAAATAATTTTCAAAATTATAAACCTTAATAATATTTTTAATAATTATAATATCTTAAAACTATTAAAAAAATGTTTATAAACGAATAAATCTTAAAAAAATTATTGATAATATCTATCTTCAAATAATATTTCATCAAGTTGATATTTTTCCCAATCTCTTTTATTTAAAACTATTTCAAGTTCTTTAGGAGTAATAAGAGGTTTTTTATACATTTGAGAATCATCAATAGCTATTCTTGGACAAGCAGTTACAACAAAACCTTCAAGTTCCATATATGAAAGTAAAACATCAGGATTAACATGATCAAGAACAATAATATAGGCTTCCATACCCTCATCTTCTAAAAGTTTCTTAGTATCCTTTGCAAGTTGCATTCTATATTGTCCTTCTTTAGATGAAACAATTATTCCCCATTTTTTAACTTCTTGAGATTTAATAATTCTAGCAAATCTAATTCTAAGAATTTTATCAGCATATTTACTCATTTCTCTAATATCACCAGTATAAGGATCAATAGCTAGAACTGGTGCTTTTGTAAACAAATAAATACCTAAAGGGTGAAAATTACCACTACCAACAAATAAATAAAGTTCAGCACCTAAATTTTTAATTGAAGAAAAATTACATCCTAAAACTTGACCTTTTCTTGTACTTTTTGATGAACCAATAACAACTTCTTTACCATTATCTTCTAAAAAGTCTTTAATTTCATCAAGTAAATGGAGTTGTTGAGTTGTAGTTGCAATAGCTATTTTTGAATAATCTTTAATGAGTTCTAAAGCATCTTCTAAGTATTCCTTAATTTTAACATTAGCATAAGCTTCTATAAACATGGTTGGAATATTATATTTAAGAGGAAGAGGAGTATGTCCATAATGAACAATCATATCCACAATACCATTCATTTTTCTATCAGACACATCACAAGCCCCAAAACAAGGATCTCCAGAGATTATCACAGTAGCATTAGTATTTTTTTCTATTTCTTTTGCAATAGCTACTGCTTGCATTTTAAGTCCTTCAGGAAACTGTAATCCAACATTACGTGCATCCATAGAGTTAATTCTTTTAATGACTCTTTTAACATTCATATTATAAAGTGACATTTTATCAACAATAAAATAAAAACAAGTACATATTGATTTAGCTTATAAAATTATTAAAAAATTATACATTAACAGATTCTATAACAACTTTACCATCAATAACATCTAATTTTACAAGAGAAATAAGTTTAGTTCCAGTATTTTCTTCAACAATATTTTTACCTTCACCTTTTTCTACAGCAACTACAGTATGTACAATATTAACACCCATTTCTAATAATTGATTAATTAAAGCTGTAAGAGTTCCACCAGTACTTACTACATCATCAACTAAAAGAATATTTTCTCCTTTTTCTAAATCATTAATATATAATTTAGATTCACCATATCCAGTTCTTTTAAATATCTCTTTTTCACCAGGTAATCCATATTGTCTTTTACGTACGATTACAAAAGGAATTCCAGTTTCTAATGATAAAGCAGTCGCTAAATGAATACCCATAGCTTCAACAGCAACAATCTTATCAATATCAGATAAATCTAAAGTATTTTTTAATACCTCAGAAATTTCTTTTAAAACTTGAGGATCCATAGCTGGAACACCATCACTTATACCATGAACAAAGTAGTTATAATCACCTTTTTTAACAACAGGAGCCTTTTCTAAAGATTCAACTAAATTTTTAAGCATAAAAACACCATTAATCTATATATTATATTTTATTTAACATATTATATATCACTAACCCTTATTTGTAAATAATCATCGAAATAATATTAAATTAAAAATAATATTTAAATAAAAATTAATAATAAATAAATTCAATAATTTTATATTAAAAGATAAATAAAAATTGAAATAGTATAAAGTAGATAGAAACATAAAATTTCAAGAAATAAAACTTTAAAAAAAATAAAAGAAAAACTGAAATTCCAAGAATAAATAAAATTAAAAGAGTTAATAACGTGATACTATGGCTATGTTAGGAAAATTAGGAGAAAATCTTACAAACACAATGAAAAAGCTAGCAGGTATGAGTGTTATAGATAAAAAAGTTGTAAAAGAAGTTGTAAAAGATATTCAAAGAGCTTTAATTCAATCTGATGTGAATATACAACTTGTTTTAAAATTATCTAAAAAAATTGAAGGACGAGCTCTTGAAGAAAAACCACCGAAAGGAATAACTCCAAGAGAACATGTTATTACTATCATTTATGAAGAAATGGTAAACTTACTAGGAAAAGAAGCAGTGGGCTTAGAAGTTAATGAAAAACCATTTAAAATTTTATTTTTAGGTTTACAAGGTAGTGGTAAAACTACAACTATTGGTAAGCTTTGTAAATATTTACAAAGAAAAGGATTCTCACCAGCAGTTGTTTGTACAGATACTTGGAGACCTGCAGCATATGAACAATTAAAACAATTAACTGAAGAAATGCAAATACAACTTTATGGAGATCCTGAAAATAAAGATGCGCTTGATTTAGCTGAAAAAGGTCTTAAAAAGTTTAAAAATCAAAAAATAATCATTTTTGATACTGCAGGAAGACATAAGAATGAAGAAGATCTTATTGAAGAAATGCATAAATTAGATAAAATTGTTGAGCCTAGTGAGTCTATTCTTGTAATTGATGGTACTATTGGCCAACAAGCAGGCGAACAAGCCAAAGCATTTTCACAAGCAACAGATATTGGTTCTATCATTATTTCTAAATTAGATGGTACTGCAAAAGGAGGAGGTGCTCTTTCTGCAGTAGCTGAAACTGGTGCACCAATTAAATTTATTGGTACTGGTGAAAAAATTGATGAATTTGAAGCATTTGATCCTGAAAGATTTATATCTAGATTATTAGGTATGGGTGATATTAAAAGCTTAATAGAAAAAGCTGAAGAAGTTATTGATGAAGACATAGCTGAAAAAACTATGAACAATATGCTTAGTGGTAAATTCACACTTAAAGATATGGAAAATCAATTTGAGATGATGAATAGTATGGGCCCTATGAAGCAAGTTTTAAATATGATTCCAGGTTTAGGTGGGAAAATACCTAAAGAAGCTACCAAAATGACTGAAGATAAAATAAATCAATTTAAAATAATAATGTCTTCCATGACTAATGAAGAAATGGAAAATCCAAAACTCATCAAATCCTCACGTATTGAAAGAATATCTCGTGGTGCAGGTGTTGAAGAAAGTGAAGTAAAAGAACTTTTAAAATATTATAACAATACTAAAAAGACCATGAAAGGTATCGGAAGAAGAGGAATGGGTGGAGGAGCAATGAGTAGAATGATGGGACAGTTTATGAATAGATAAATAATCCTCATCACTTATTTTAATCACTTATTTTCTTTTTTAAAACTGTTTAATCACCTGCAAAATAAATATAATTTAAAGACTATTTAAACTACTTAAAATATAATTAAGTTCATATTAACTATTACTACTTATTTATGAATGAGGAATTTTATGGAAAAAGTATTAACTAAAGCTAAAGAATTAATCGAATACACAAATGGACAAATATGCAACCATTGTCTTGGACGTAAATTTTCAGATTGTGTTGAAGGTGATGGAAATGTAGAAAGAGGAATTAAAATAAGAACTGCTCTTAATCTTCCAAATATCAAAGATGATAAAAATTATAAAGAGTGTGAAATTTGTCATGATTTATTCAATGATATAAATTTAGATTTATTAAGTTTAGTTAAAGAGAAAATAGAATTTCTCAAAATTGAATTTGATAGTTTTGTAGTAGGTTGTTGGTTAACTAAAGATATAGCTAAAAAAGATGAAGAGATAAATTCTAAATTTGGATTTGATGTAGAACCTATTAAAAAAGAGATTAATAGAGAATTTGGAAAATTATTAGAATCCCATCTTCAACAAAAAGTAGATTTTGATAAGGAAGATATTGTAATAATGCTTGATTTAAAAAGATACTTAAAAGAAGATACTGAAAACCCCATAAGTATTCGAATCCAAATAAATCCTATTTTTATTGAAGGAAGATATAGAAAATTAATAAGAGGTATTCCTCAAACTAAATGGCCATGTAGAAAATGTAAAGGAAAAGGTTGTAAAGAGTGTAATTTTACAGGAAAACAATACCCTGAATCTGTTGAAGAACTCTTATCCGAAACTGTATTAAAACATAGTAAAGGTTATGAAGCTAAATTTCATGGAGCTGGAAGAGAAGATATTGATGTTAGAATGCTTGGAACTGGGAGACCTTTTGTTCTTGAAATTAAAGAGCCAAAAATTCGTAAACTTGACTTAAATAAAATAAGTGAAGAAGTAGAAAAAATAGCTAAAGATAAAACAGAATATTTAAATTTAAAATATAGTGAAAGGAAAAGAAAAGCAGAAATTAAAGTTTCATCACCAGATACTTATAAAATTTACCGTGCTCTTGTAAAATGTGATGATGATATAAAAGAAGAAGATTTAAACAAACTTCAAAAATTAAATATTATTGAACAAAGAACACCAATAAGAGTATCTCATAGAAGATCAGATAAAATAAGAACCAAAAAAGTAAAATCTATTGAAACTAATTTTATAGATTCTGAAACTTTTGAAATGATAATAAAAACTGAAGGTGGCTTATATATCAAAGAACTTATCTCAAGTGACGAAGGAAGATCTAAACCAAGTGTTACAGAAATTTTAAATACACAAGCCATTTGTGCAGAATTAGATGTCCTTGAAGTAGGAATTAAATAATTAAATAATTAAAATAAAATAAATAAACAAAACTAAAAAACAATAAGTTTATTAATATCTTTAAATATATATTTATCTATTATCAAAAGTATATGTTAGATATTTGCTGTAATCTAACCAATAAATATAATAATATTTATTAATATTTTTGATTAAATTTTATTAAATTACTTATTGGATTTAATAATAATTTTTACACCATATAGTTAGATTAACCTTAATTAGATAAACCCTAAGATTAAGGAACTAATCTAAAGTATTATATGGAAATTCTACCAATAGCTAAACCGAAGGGCTTAAATATAGTTAAAAAGCTACTAGCTATTGATGAAAAATATAAATGATGGGTTTTATATTTTTACACAATTTATAAATTAAATATTATAGAGGTATAAAAATGCAAAGATCCAGAGGATTTAAAAGTAGAACTAGAAAAAAATTAACCAAAGTCGTAAGACCTGGTCGTGCTAATCCAATTACAAGAAAACTTCAAAAATTTGAAGAAGGAGATTTCGTACATATTATCATTGATCCAAGTATTCAAAAAGGTCAACCACATTCTAGATTCCATGGAAAAACTGCAAAAGTTGTAGGTACTAAAGGTAAAGCTTACATTCTTGCATTAAAAGATGGAAATAAAGCAAAAGAATTAATCGTGACCCCTGAACACTTAAAATTACAAGAGTGAATAAAATGATTGGGAAAAAAACATTAGAAAGTGAGCCAATACCTGCGGCTAAAGTGAAAGAAATACTTAATGATTTTTCTGAAAAACATGAACTTAGCTATGAACAAAATGTAACTTTAGCTCATGTAACTAATACAAATAAACTTTCCCTTGAAGATAGCGAAAAACTCATCGAAGAACTCATATCCAGTGAAATTGTTGATAAGAAATTAGCAGTTCGTATTGTAGATTTTGTTCCTCGTGACATTGCAGATTTAAGATTAGTTTTTGCTAAAGAATTAATCTCTCCTTCAAAAGAAGAAATGGAGAAAATTCTTGAAATTATAGATAAATACGATATTGAAGATGAAATACTCTTCTAATCTATTTTTTCTATTTTCTGCTTTTTTAATACATATAAGAGAAACTTTAAATTTAAATATTTTAATATAAATAATAACTAAAATACTATTTTTATCTAATTACCTAACTTAGAATAATTATTCTTTTAC
>JAZLLL010000074.1:0-3884 GCA_045598125.1 Methanobrevibacter sp.
GAATTAATTACGAAGCTTAGACGCTAAGAGAATCAAAGGAAAGAAGATTTAACGAAAATTTAATCTACAAAACAAACCGCGGATTTCTGCGATTTTGATATTTTAATCAAACAAAAACTTAAAAATTACTACATTTTTAGAAAAACACTAAATTATTTAATAATATCAATAAGTTAACTATTGATATTTCAATAAAAAAGGCGTATTACTTTAATCACCACAAAAAAAGAAAGACGCCCATGAAATATATAAGAGAAAATGAATTATTTTACAATGCAAAAATGATAGATGGCACATCTTTTGATGACCTAATAGAATTATTTGAGCAATTAAATGATAAGAAATTAGTTTCCGTATTAGAAGAAGAACGTAAAAATGGTCGTAATGATTGGCCAGTTCTTGGAATGTGGAGAGCATATATAGCAAGTATATATTATAATCACAGGTCAATAAAATCATTTGTAGATGAACTAAATAGAAATCCAAGATTATTGAATGTATGTGGATTAAGACAAAAAGCACATAGAAGTGGCAAATTTTATAAAGTATGTAATGCCCCATCTGAAGCAGCATTTTCTAGATTTTTAAGCAATTTAATGAAACATACAACAGAACTAAAGCAAGTATTTAATGCAAATGTAAATTACTTCTATAAAAAGCTTTCTAATTTTGGAGAAGAATTAATGGCAGATGGGAAAGCATTGCAAAGTGTAGCCCATAAGAATTCTAGTAAATGTAAAGACAGAAGAGCAGAACATGATGGAGAATTTTGTAGAAAGGAATACATAGGCCAAGGCACAAATGGGGAAGTAGTTGTATCAGTAAAGAAATGGTTTGGATTTAGAATGCATTTAATAGCGGATGCAAATTATGAATTACCAATCTCATATACATTAACCCAGGCAGCAAGAGGAGAAAGAGAAGAAGTATTAAAAATGCTATCTGAGCTAGATACAAATAAGATAAAGAAGGCAAAAACAATAGCATGTGATAAAGGCTATGATGGCTCAGAATTTATGAAGAAAATAGAGGGATATGGAATAGATCCAATAATAGATATAAGAAATCAATGGCGAGAAGAAGAAACAAAGCAATATAAAGATACCTCATTAGTTTATAATTACAAAGGTGATGTATTTTACTATGTAGATGCACATCAACGCGTAGAACTTCGTTTTGCAGGATATGAAACAAGAACAGATAGTCTAAAATACTCTTATAGAGAAGGTAAAAAGGTTCATGTATTTAGAATAAAAAGATCAGAAAATCCAAGAATATTTACAAGAATAGCCCGCAATTCTAAGAAGTGGAAAAAGCTTTATAATAAACGTTCAGGTATAGAACGTATAAACGGAAGATTAGATAGAGATTATGGCTTTGAAAATCATTTTATACGTGGTCAGAAAAAGATGGAAATGTTTTTATTAGCCTCATTTATTGTAATGCAATCAAAAGCAAAAATAAGGCTTGAAGATAAGCTAAAATATAGATTTAAAACAGCAGCTTAAAACAATCCGTGTGACTTCTTAGGAGATACCTATAGGGGAGTACTGTATCTGTATTCAAAAAATAATGGAAATTAACATATTAAAGCTGTAAAAATTACAAAAATTGAAATTTTAATACAACAAAATTAGTCGGATTAAGATAATTTTGGGCTGATTTTAAGCAAAAAAAGTTCACAGCGTAATTAATTCTACAAAATTCCTTATTTACATTTTTATAAGCTTTTTCCATAATAGCACGTGATAATTCAAAATCTAAACGTCTTCTTCTTACTCCCTGTTTTGTATTACCTTTAAAAGGTGTCAACAAGATGTCAGAAGTATTAACCCTGATATCATTTAATAATTCATTACATTCTTTAATAAAATTTGTTTTCAAATCATCATCTAGTTTTATGTTAATTAAACTTAAATGTCTTGACGTTTCCTTAATTTTATTATTCCAATCATATTTTATATTTTCTTTAAAATCAAATTTAATATATGTTTTTCCATCAGTACTATCAATAGCTCTTAATCCTAACCAACCAGATTTATCATTAAATCTAATTTGAATATCTTTTTTTGGATAAATTCTATAATTCATGATGTATTCTAATGTGTTTATATATTTATCATTCTTGTATATTTTTATATCTTTATTGCTTTTAATTTTTTTGTCAAAACAAGCTACACATACTGGATTTTCAGTATCTTCAAATGGATTTTCTTCTAAAATTGTTATAGAACACAAACGATTTTTTTGTTTATATGTTGAATTAATAAAAGATTCAGGAATAATTACTACTGCAAAATCAGATGTTTCTAATATTTTATCTAATGCTATTAAATACAAATCATCATATATTGTTGTTGAAAAATATTTAGTTAAATTAATACCTTTACGAGATGCTGATTGCTTTGCAAGGTAGGGTGGGTTGGATAAGGTTATAGAATCTTCAACATAAGGTATACTTATTAAAGAGTCATTTATCTCCCATTCTAAAGAAGAATCAATATCTAATCCTTTTATTTCTTTGAAATTTAATATTTCTTTAGTTGCTTTTAACATATCACCTGCACCTGCAAAAGGATCAAAAGCAATTTTACAATTGGAATTCTTTATAAATTCTATAATTTGTGGTTTTAACCATAAATTTGCTTTTGTAAAAAATTGTCCTAATTCAATCTTTTTAATCATTACATACCTCATATTTAATAAACACTTTTTGAGTATAATATTCAATAAGAAAAATAAAAATCTCTAATTATATTTATGAAATCTTATCTTATATTTTACATCATGAAATAAGAAGTTATCAAATACTTCAAAGAAATTTGTCTTATCAATCTTATGATTTTGACGATAACAAAATTCATCAATGTAGTTTTGCATATATTTAACAGAAATGTGATGAAATACACCATAAACACCTCTTTTAATATTCGACCAAAATGATTCAATTCCGTTAGTATGAATACCATTTCCTTTTGAGTATTCTTTTTCAGAGTGATTTACTGAAAGACGAATAAAATTCTTAGGATTTTTATGATCAAGATTATTATATCCTCTAAATTCATCTGTCATAATAATTGCATCATTATTACAAGTATCAGCTAAAATCTTGAAAAGTTGTTTACCACTTAAACATTTACCATCTTTATTAGGTAGCATAACCTTAGCATAAACATTACCTGTATTACGTTCTCTAATACCAACAATTGGGGTTTTAGAACTACCTCTACCACGTTTATTTTTAGGTAAATCTGAATCCATTGATATTGCTTTTGGTTTTCCACCAACATAGGTTTCATCAATTTCAACAATACAAGAAAACTTATTTTTGAAATTATCATCTGACATAGCTTTTCTAATTTGGTGATTGATTCTCCAAGCTGTTTTATGAGTAACACCTAATTCACGTTCTAATTGACAAGCAGATGTTGATTTCTTTGCTTGAAACATTAAGTTGATTGCAAACATCCAATCTCTTAATGATGTTCTTGATTTTTCAAATATTGTTCCTGTAAATATGCTGAAACTAGAATTACAATTATTACAATGAAAGAATTTAGGACGACCTTTTTCTTTTGATATACGGTGATATTCACCACAGAAAGGGCAACGAATTACACCATCAAAGCAAGTATTAATTATGTAATTAATTACCGCTTCGTCATTTGGAAATAATCTATTGAACTCTTTTCTATTCATAACAATCACCCTCTTGTTATAAATAGAATATCAATTGTGATCGACAAAATGAGTCGTAGTAATTAACAAAAATAAAAAATCTTTAGATAAATAATCTATGTAAGGGGACTATTCCCAAAAATTTTATGATAAAGTAAGAGCAGATGCTATAGAAATATGGAACGTAAGTACTGAAAAATCTGATG
>JAZLLL010000075.1:0-7141 GCA_045598125.1 Methanobrevibacter sp.
TATTTAATAAAAATATATTAAAATTTAATAATATATCTAAAAAATATATGAAATTATTAATCTTAAAATAATTTATTTAATTTTAAGTTTATTCATTAAACCAGATTTACGAGCATAATGAAATAAATATAATTGAGCATAACCTGCATAACTTCCAAAATGTTCCATACCAAAATCTCTTGCTTTTTTAGAAGAAATTTCTTTACCCTCAAAATAAAGATAAGAAACAATACGCCTAATCCAAACATCAGATGGAAAAGCTTCCATAAAACCATAACCATATAAAAGAATACAATCTGCAACTTTTGAACCTACACCAGGTAATTTAGAAATCTCATCAAAAGCTTCATCATAATTCATATTAGCTATTTCATTAATATCCATCTCATTTAAAAGTAAATTCTCAGATTTTTTCATATAATCTTCTCTATAACCTACACCACAAGATTTAAGGTCTTTATCTTTTAATTCAGCTAATTTAGGGAATCCATAAAAAGTTTTATATTGATTATTAATAGCAAAATCTTTATTATAGCCCCAATTTGACTTAATTTGATTTATAGAGTTAGTCCAACGAGCTATTGAATTATTAGCAGAGCATATTGATGATATAATACATTCAAACTTATCTTTAGCTATAAATAAGCGTAAACCATTACAAAAATCAATAGATTCAGCTAATTTATCATTCTTATCAATTAAAGTCTTATAAAATTTTTTTAAATCAAAATCTAGATTAAAAATTTTAATAATCTCTTTATTAAGTTCAGATTCAATATTTTTTTTATTAAAAGTAGTTAAATCATAACAATCATTAGATTTAGATTTATTATTTGCTAATTGATAATCAATTTTCATATAATTTAGATTATTATAATTTTGAGAGACTTTAACAAGAATTGGTAAATTATCTAAATTTTTTAAAAAAATAAGTTCAAAATAGCTATTAATTAGATTATCCTCATTATCTTTTTCTATACAAAACCAAGGTGCTTGAGATGTTTGACCTGATTCTTGAGTCAATTTAAGATTTATTAATGAATTGAATTTCAATTTAGACACAAAATAACCTCTGTAAGATTAAAAGTTAATATTAAAAAAATTATTACATTCTTTTATTATTCTCTAATTGGAACATTATTTTCTCTTAAATAATCTTTAACAGCTTGAATAGGATACTCATTAAAATGAAAAATACTTGCAGCAAGTGCAGCACTTGCATTAGCTACAGTGAATGCTTCTAAAATATGTTCTGGATTTCCTACACCTCCAGATGCAATAACAGGAATGTCTACAGCATCATTTATAGCTTTAGTTAAATCTAAATCATAACCTTCTTTAGTCCCATCTCCATCCATAGATGTTAAAAGAACCTCACCAGCCCCTCTTTCCTGACATTCTTGAGCCCAAGCAATTGCATCCATTCCAACAAATTCTCTACCCCCATAAATACTACAATCAAACCATACTTCACCCTTATCAGTATCTATAATAGTTTTACCTTTAGATGCTTTTTTGTCTTCATCAACATATCTCCTTTTTGCATCGATTCCAATAACTACTGCTTGAGAACCAACTACTTTTGAAGCATCCGTTAAAAGTTGAGGGTTATGAATTGCTGCTGTATTTGTAGAACACTTATCCGCTCCTGCTTTAAGCATACGAGTATAATCTTCTACTTTCCTTATTCCACCACCAACACATATAGGAATAAAAACATTTTCAGTTAATCTTTCAATTACATCAACCATAGTTCCTCTTCTTTCATGAGAAGCCGTAATATCTAGAATAACTATTTCATCAGCACCTTCTTGATAATATTTAGTAGCTAATTCAACAGGATTTCCAGCATATCTAATTTGCTTAAATTCAACTCCTTTAACTACCCTACCTTCTGAGACTTGTAAATCACAATCTAAACAAGGAATAATTCTTTTTGTAAGCATGAAAAATCTCCATAATAACGGACCTAGGGGGATTTGAACCCCCGATCTCAGGATCCGAAGTCCTGCGTCATTCCTGACTAGACTATAGGCCCAACTGATTAAAAATATCAATAGATAATAAATAAATAATTAAGTATCAACACATAATAATTAGTTCCTTATTATTTATATAATAATCTCCAAATAAAATTAAAAATAAATACAATTTTAAAAAAAAAAATTAATATTTATTTAATAATTTTTTAATTTCTCTCCAATTAGGACAAAAATTATCCATACAATTTTTAAATCTAGTTCCATGGTTAGCTTCATAAAGATGAGTTAATTCATGAATAATTACATATTCTAAACAAATTTGTGGTTTTTTAGCAAGTTGTAAATTTAACCAAATTCTTTTCTTATTAACATTACAAGACCCCCAACGAGTTTTCATATTTTTAACTCTCCATTCACTAGGAGCCCTACCAACAATAGATATACAATTATCTAAAATTAAAGGAATAGCTTTTTTTATTTCATCTCTATAAAATTCAATCAAAATTTTTTTTCTCTCTTCAATTGTACTTCTTCTTTCAACTGGTAAATAAATTAAATGTTTATCATCATCAATAATAACCTCTTTAGAAACATCCCTAGAATATAATTTAAGAGTATATTTATTACCCCAAAGATAATGTGTTTCTCCTGAAATATATCTTAAATAAGGTTCTGGAGGATTTTTTATCATATCTTCTCTTTTTTTAATAATCCATTCTATTTTACTATTTACAAAATTAATGATATTTTTTTGAGGAATAGAAATCGGTGCAGATACTTTAACAATCCCCTTAGGTAAAATACGAAGATACATATTTTTTATCTTCTTTTTTTCTATGTATATTTTAATACCATCAATTTCTATAGTTTCCTTAATCATTTTATCCCTAATAAATAAAATAAAGAATAATAAATTTTAAAATAAGAAATTAAATTAAAAACCATTATAACTAAATTATCAATTAATTAAATAATTTTATCATCATTAATAACAATAGCTTCTTTAAAGAATTCAGGGATTAATGAACGATAAAGTGGACTTTTAAGAAGCATTTTAATATCTGAATCAAGAATATAAGTAACACAAGAATCATCTTCTGCCCTCATACCTCTACCATAAGCTTGCATTAATGTCATGACAGTTTTATATGCATACCATCTCTGATCACGTTTTCTTCGCATATTTACCTGTTTATCTCCAAGATAAGGGAAAGGAATCTTATAAATTACTTGAAATCTACATTTATCATAAGGTAAATCAACACCTTCACTCATAGATGGACTAACAAGAACAAGAGGATTTTCATCATCTTCAAAGTACTGAAGAACTCTTTCTCTATTATTTGCACCATGAGATATTAATCTTGAATTATAAAGATGTTTAGTTATATAATTTTGACATTTATAACTATTTGTATGAATTAATCCTTTGTCTTCCTTATGATGTTCAAGAATTTTTTCTAAAATATGGATTGTTTTAGGAGCAGTATGTTTAACATGAGTATTAGACATTTTACCTGCTAAATTCATTTCAATAGGTCTTTTATGAACCGGGAAAGGACTATCTACTTTAATATAATAAACCTCTTTAGAATCTAATCCTAACCATTTTGAAAACATTTTATGAGATAAAATCGTTGCAGATAAAAATATTACAACATCCCCATATTTTAATAAATTGTCCTTAGCATAATGATGAACTCTAAGAGGCTTAAATGAGACTCCGTGTTCATCAGAATCAATAACCCAATTACGAGGTTCTTTATCTAAATTATCATGAAGTTGTTTTAAACGTAAAGTTGTTGAACGAATCCTATCTGCCTTATTTTTAGATAATTCTTTAAGCTCAATATTATCATAAGCTTCTTTAATTGAATCTATCTCCATAATCCATTCTCCTGTTTCTTCACTTTTAAGAGTGGAAGGAGATATGACTTTTTTAATATCTTTTTCAAGCCGTTTATTATATAAATTAAGTTCCATATTACGCATTAATTTATTTTCAATATTATGAGCCTCATCTAGAATAAGTAAACTTCGAGTACCAAAATGTTTTACATAGTTAAGCTCTAAAAGAGCATAATCATAATTCATTAAAGTAATTGGAGAATTTATTGCATTTGATTTTTGTTGCCAATAATAACAATGATTTTCACTTTGAAAATATAAAGAAGATCCATAAGAGTCTTCAAAAGCTTCACTTCCACTAAGAGTAGGATTTTTAGCTATACCATAAGGACAGAAAAATTTAGAATTTGTAGGGGCAGTTTTACAATCACCCATATCACAAGTAGAATCTAAATTATCATGTAAACAATCAAAATTACTTCTTCCTTTAACTAATGGAAACCCAAATTCCTGAGTATATTGATTTTGAAGCTGTTTTGTCATTGTTAAAATGTAAGCAGAACCATACATACGAGCAAGAGTTGTAGCAATTGCAGATTTACCTGTACCAGTCCCTGCCTCAAGAATAATATATTTGTATCCTTTAGAAATAGCTTCTTCAATATCGGCAATAATATCTAATTGACCTAACCTTGGATTTTCAAAAGGAAAATTTTCAATAATATCTTCTGAAATATGAGGATATTTAATTTTCAATTTATTTATCTTATCTTCAGAAAGTTTATGTTCTTCTATATCATAAGTTTCTGGAATAATTTCTTCATTTTTATTGGTTCTTGGAGAAAGATTAGCATATTGATATAAACCTTTAGATTTAGATTTTTTAGAAGATTTCTCCGAATTATTATCCCCGTATTTTCCACATACACAATTTGATTTTAACATTCCACAATTAGGACAAAATATTGAGTTTGACATTATAATTATATTAGTAATCATAATATAAAAAGTTTTTAGAAAGAGCTGTTGAAAAATAATATTTAGCTTAAAATATAGTTAAAAAGAAGTAAAATTAGTTCTTAACTTTAAAATTAAAGTTATTATAAAAAAATAATAATAAAATCATAATACTTCTAGAAAATAACTGTAATTAAAGTTTAAATATCTGATGTACTTATTAAAAAGAATAGTTTTTTTCATGAAGTATAATAATTTTAATTTAATAGGTTAAATAAAGAAAAATAAGATGGATTATTTATAATCCATATCTTTCTTTTATTCCTTCTAAGATTCTAGAATGGCGTCCTTCATCTTTGGAACTTTCTCTGAAGAAGTCAGTTGCATCTTCAATGCCTGCTTCAGCAGCTATTTCAGAAGCTTCTCTTTTTTCGACATTAGCCATTAATTCTCCTTCTAACATCATGTCAATATTTTCAGATAAAGTTGCTTTGATTACACCGTTCATTTCAGCAAATCTTGCTGCATGTTCAGCTTCTTCAAATGCTAATCTTTTGAAAACTTCTGCTAATTCTCCGTAACCTTCAGTAGATGCTTGTCTAGCCATAGCCATGTAAATACCTACTTCTTGACATTCACCCATGTAATTGTTTTGTACTTCTTTTTCTACAGGAGTTCCTTTGGTAACTCCGACTTTTCTTTCATATTCAGCCATTTTTTTATCCTCCATTCTTTTTTTTAAAAATTGTACAATTTGTATAAAAATTTTTATACAACACTACTATGTTTTTACTTTTATTTAAGTTTTAATTAAACTATTATTATATTTAGTATTTTATAATAGCTAAATTAGTATTAAAATCCATTATTTAATTTAATAGAATTTAAGTTATATATTACTAAATAATCTTATAAATCTAGTTTTTTTGCTTCTTTTACTAATTTTTGACCTAATTGGAAACTATCATTATTATTTTCTTCATCAGGTACGTAATAAATTTCTTGTTGATCAATTACATTAAATCCACATTCATTTAATTCATTAGCCACAAATTCAGGAGCTCCTCCTCTTCCCCCCATAGAACCAAAGGTTATTGCAGGTCTTACAAAACCAGTTCTATTAAAATGAAGGCCTTTTAAATAATAAATAATGTCTCCAATACTTGGGAAGGGCATATCATTGATTGTTGGAATTCCGAAAGCAACAGCTTTACTAGTCAAAATACTTTTGACAATTTCACTTCGCTCATCTTCATGTAAGAAATACATTTCAACATCATATCCTTCAGCCATAATTCCTTCTGCAACTTCATGAGCCATTTTTTGTGTGGAATAATGCATAGTATCATAAATAATAGTTACTTTATCTTTTACAGCTTTACCAGTTGCCCAATCACTATATGCATTAATAATTTTCATAGGATTTGTCCAAATTTGTCCATGGGACGGTGCAATCATTTTAACTTGATTAAGTAATTCTAATTCAATAATTTCATCAAATTTATTAAGTACTTTTTTAGATAATGGCACGATTAAATTACCATAAAATTTTTGTGCAGCATCAATTAAGACGTGTTCTGGTATATCAATATCCATTCTTTTAGAATAACATAAGTGTTGACCAAAAGCATCATTAGGGAATAAAATTCCATCTTCTGCAAGTAATGTAAACATGCTATCTGGCCAATGAAGTAAAAATGCATCTAAAAATGCTAAAGTTTTTCCACCTAAATCGAAAGAGTCTCCAGTACCAACTATATTAAATTCTGCACCTTCTAATTTTGGATAATGTCTAAGTAATCCATCTTTTGCAATTTTACTGCAATAAATTGGTGCATCAAATCTTTTCCATAAATCATATAAAATACCACTATGATCTTTTTCTACATGATTTTGAATGAGATAGTCTACTTTTAATTCTCTACCTTCTTGCTTGAATGCATCTTCAATACGAGCCATCATTTCTTCACTTTTACCTGGATACGCATTATCTATAATAGCTACTTTTTCACCAAATACAATATATGCATTGTATGTAGTACCATCTAATGTGTATCCATGGTAAGTTCTTAAATCCCAGTCAAGTACACCAATCCAGTATACTCCATCACTTATTTTTTCAGCATTTGCTTTCATTTTATTACCTACTTTCAAGTTTTTTTACTTAAGTCTTTATTTATTAACATTATTCTTCAATATAAAAAGTTTTTTATATGACAAATAGTTAGTAAGGTTATAAACATTATTTGTATTATTTAATATTTAAGTGTTTTGTTTCTATTTTTTAAAACAAATTAATGTTTAATTTATTTTAATTTTTTCATTTATATTTTAATGTTATTAAATTATATTTA
>JAZLLL010000076.1:0-2440 GCA_045598125.1 Methanobrevibacter sp.
TAATCTAAATAAACTTTAAATTAATCTAAATAAACTTTAAATTAATCTAAATAAACTTTAAATTAATCTAAATAAACTTCATTCAAAAATTGAGATAAGTTCATATTCACTAAATTAAAATTTTGAAATATAAATAACTCACACAATTCCACATCTGAAATCCCATAATTGACAAAATAAGACCAATTATCAAAGATATCAAAAATATCTGTTTCATTAGCTATAGACGCCTTATCATTTTCATGAAATTTACTATTTATATCTAGTTTATACTTATTTTTTTTAAACATTAAATCACATCCTAATTTTAAATATAAATAATAATTGATTTAATTGAGATATAAATAAAAAGAAAGAGCATATGAAAATAACTTAACAATAAAAGAATAATTTTAAATAGAATAAATATTTAATTGAAAAATTAAAGTTAAATTAAAACTGAGATTATTAAAAAAATTAAATAGACCAATACAGATGAATTATAAAAAAGAGAACTTTAGAATAAATATTAAAATAGAAACAAACAAAAAAAGATAAAAAATAAAAAAAAGACAACTAAAATTGATATTTAGTTGTCTTTAATAGGTTTAAATAAATAAGTTTAATAAAACTTACATCATAGGAGGCATTCCGCCCATTCCACCCATATCCATATCTTCAGCACCAGTTTTACTGGATGCAATTACATCATCAATTCTTAAAATCATTTCAGCAGCTTCAGATGCAGATTGGATAGCTTGTTTTTTAACACGTTTAGGTTCAATTACACCTGCATCTTTCATGTCAGTAACTTCACCATTAAATACATTTAATCCCATGTAAGATGATTTTTCATGAGCAGCTCTTAAATCAACTAAAGAATCAATGCTATCTAAACCAGCATTTTCAGCTAAAGTTTTAGGAACAATTTCTAAAGATTCTGCAAATGCAGTTACAGCTAATTGTTCTCTACCGCTGATAGATTCAGCATAATCTTTAAGTTTTTTAGCCATAGCTATTTCAGGAGCTCCTCCACCAGCTACAACTTGACCATCTTCAACAGTAGCAGCAACTACGCCAATAGCATCATCAACAGCCCTATCAATTTCATCTACAATATGTTTAGTACTTCCTCTTATAAGTAAAGTTACAGCTTTAGGTTCTTGACATTGTTCTACAAAAATCATGTCTTCACCAGAGATTTTTTGTTGAGTTACTGAACCTGCAGAACCTAAATCTGATTCAGTTAAATCATCTAAATTAGACATTACAGTAGCACCAGTAGCTTTAGCTAATTTTTCAATGTCAGATTTTTTAACTCTTCTTACTGCCATAATACCTTCTTTAGCTAAATAATGTTGTGCTAAATCATCAATACCTTTTTGTGCAAATAAAACAGTTGCCCCAGAATCCGCAATTTTAGCAACCATATCTTTAACCATTTGTTCTTCTTGTTCAATGAAAGCTTGCATTTGAGCAGGATCAGTGATTCTAATTTCAGCATCTACTTCAGTTTCTTTAACTTCTAAAGGAGAGTTAATTAAAGCAACTTTAGCATCTTTTAATTCAGAAGGCATACCAGGATGTACTCTTTCTTTATCAATTATTACTCCTTGTACTAATTTAGATTCTTCAACAACAGCCCCATCTTTTTTCTCAATTTTAATGTGATCAGTATCAACATCATTACCTTCAGCAACTTGTTGTACTGCATCAACAACTAAATTAGCTAATGGTTTACGAGCAGCTTCAGAACCTTTACCAGTCATAGCAGTCATAGCTACTTTGATTAACATTTCTTTAGAAATATCTTCAATTGCAATTTCATCTAATAATTCTTGAGCTTTTTCAGCAGCTTGTCTGTATCCCATTGCAATAATAGTTGGGTGAATATCCATATCTAATAAACTTTCAGCTTTTTTAAGTAATTCACCAGCAATAATAACTGCAGTAGTAGTTCCATCCCCAACTTCATCTTCCTGGGTTTTAGCTACTTCCACGAGCATTTTAGCTGCAGGATGTTCAATATCCATTTCTTTTAAAATAGTAACACCATCATTAGTTACTACAATATCTCCAAGTCCATCTACTAACATTTTATCCATTCCTTTAGGACCTAAAGTAGTTCTCACAGTTTCTGCTAATACTTTACCAGCTAAAATGTTAGTTCTTTGTGCATCTCTGCCAAGTAACCTGTTAGTTCCTTCAGGTAATACAAAAATAGGTTGTCCACCTTGTGCCATATTATACACCTCAATTTTTTAATAAAATAATTTATTTGATAGATAATAAATAAAATTTAAATTATGTTATAATAATTTATAAAAACCATAATTCTTATGATTTATAAAATCAAAAACATAATTTTTTGTTAAATCAAAAATTAATATTCTAATTTTAAATTCAAAAATGATTTAACCAAATAATAATATTTATTCTATAATACAAATGGGTTAGAAAT
>JAZLLL010000077.1:0-3303 GCA_045598125.1 Methanobrevibacter sp.
TAAATGAATCTAACACAAACAATCTTAAAAACTGGAAAAAAATTATACTTAACAATAAATAAAAAAAGGGCTTTTACAAAGAAATATACTTTTGAAAATAGAAGTGAAAGTAATGAAAATTTATGTATAATATTAGCAGGATATAAAGAATTTACTTGGGAAATAATTTTTGAAAGAATCAACAAATACTCTGATAAAAATATTGATATTTGTATCGTTTCATCAGGACTCTATTCCGAAAAATTAAGTAATATTGCTAAAAAATATGGGTGGTCATACTTATCAACTAAAAAAAATAATGTATGCTTAGCACAAAATGTAGCAATAAATTTATTTAAAAAAGCAAAACATATATTCAAATTAGATGAAGATATCTTTGTAACAAAAGACTTTTTTAAAACATTAAAAAATACTTATGAAACAGTTCAAGAAAAAGGAAAATATAATGTTGGATTTGTAGCACCATTAATACCAATTAATGGATATAGTCATGTTATCTTACTAAAAAAACTTGAATTAATATCTTATTATGAAAAAACATTTGAACAAGTTAAATATTCTGCAGATAATGATAGAATGATAGTAAATAATACAGATGTAGCTAAATTAATGTGGGGAGAAAATAATAAAATCCCCCATATTGATGAACTAAATAAAAAATTATTAGAATCAGAATTTTCTTATTCTGCAGCACCTATTAAATTTAGTATAGGGGCAATTTATTTTAAAAGAGAATTTTGGAAAGATATGAATTATTTTAGAGTGATTCCGGGATCTGGTATGGGAATTGACGAAAACCAAATATGTACTTATTGTATGAAACATTCAAAAGCAATAATTATATCTGAAAATACATGTGTGGGGCATCTTTCATTCGGACCTCAAAATAAAGAAATGGAACAATATTTTAAAGATCATCTCAATAAATTTGAAATAAAAAAAACAATATAAATATTTTATTATAAAAATAATATTAATTTTTATCTAATAATTCTTTTATGATGTATTTATCTGTGTCATCTAAAGTTCTTGTAATTAATAACATTACGAGATAAACAACTACTCCAATTGGAATAGCTAACCACATATTTACACCAATAAAATACAATAAAACACCCATCACACCAGATGAAACAATTACTTTAGTTACTGGTTTTAATAATCTTAAATTTGGTTTAAAGTCTGTTTTTGAAATACAATAAAGAACTAATACACAGATTACAATTTCACTTAATACAGTAGCTATAGCTGCTCCATTAAAACTATATTTTGGAATAAGTATAGAATTTAATATTACATTTACAATAGCTGCAACAACATAAATCTTTGTAACACCCATTTCTTTATTAACAGAATTAAGTACAGAGGATCCTGCTCCATTTACAAATAAAAATGCAACTGTCCAAATTAATACTTGCATTGGAGCCCCTGCAAGAGAATATTGGTTACTATAAATCAAATTAATTAAAGGAGTTGCATATAAAAATACATAAGCGCTAATTGGAAGAATAATAATTAATAAATATTTAACAGAAGTTTCATAACTTACTCTAACCATATCCTTAGATTGTACAAAGTACTTACTCATTACAGGGAAAATTGTAGCTGTATAAATTGGAAAAAATGTTGCAAAAACATTTATTATATTATAAGCAGATTTATAAAGACCTGTAGGATAATTACCAACAAGAGAAGTTAACATTACAATATCTATTGAAAAATAAACACTATAAAAGAAATTAGTAAGTCCAAAAGGAAGAGAATTAATTATTGTTTCCTTTAAAAAACTTAAATTAAAAGACAACTTAGGAATTTCAAACTTAAATAAATACATTACAACCAAATAAGCTAAAAAGATAACATATGCTACAGTATAAGCAATAGCTATAAAAATTACACCTAAATCAAAGTACATAGTTAATAAAATACCAATTAATAAGAGCATACTATTTAAAATAGTACCTATAGCTTGGTATTTAAGTTCTTCAAATGCTTGAAATACTCCACCAAAAAAATTCATAAAAGACATGAATACAAGTTCTATAGCAAAAATCAAAGTTACAATAATAGTTAAAGTATCATATCCTATAATTAATAATATAAAAAGAATAACCAAAAATGAAGAAATAGCAAGTAATGATTTAAGAGGAACAATATTTCCTACAAACTTATTCACCTGACTTCTATCCCTAGAGAGCTCTCTTGTAGTATAAACACTTATACCGATATCCATTACAATACCGAATAATCCAGTAAATGAGATAGCAAATGACACCACACCATAGTCAAATACTCCAAGATATCTTGCAATAAGTATTGTCCAAAGAAATGCACAAATACTTGTAATACCTTGAGATATGGTCATCCAACCTGTATTTTTGAATATTGATTTAACTTGATTCATATATTCACCAATTACTAATTTATCTGTTATCTAAAGCATTCTTAAGAAACTCACCATTAATTACTTTATCTTGAATATTTGATACATTTTTTAGTAAAATACCATATTCTTCGGTAGTTAAATTTTTAAGAATATTCTCAATTTCATTTAAAGAATTAATAGCAAACCCTAAATTATTTTTTATTACAAAACTAGCTAATGCAGATTTTTTCCAAATAAACACAGGAATACCTGATGCCATATATAATGAAAATTTATGAGGATTATTCCATTTTAAATATACTCCAAATTCACCTTCACAAGATTCCAGAGAAGATCCATCCCAAACAAGACCAAAACCCGTGTTTAATCTTTTAGGTAATTCATTCGAATCAATAGCCCCCTGATATTGTAAAAAATTATTCTTTAAACCAGTGTAATTAATTCCAAATAATGTAAAGTAATAATTATCATTTTTAAGTTCATCTAATTTATATAAATAAGAAGATTTATTTTTATCTAAATTTCCAGCAATTATAACTTTTTTATAATCAGAATTATTTGATTCATTTTTATAATCTAATAAATAATCAAAGATTCCTAAAGGAATTATTTTCTCACTATCAATATCTTTTTCTAAATAATATTTCATTTTTTTATTATGGCATATAATATAATCAAATGAATCTAAAACTTTTATTTCATCAACATAATATTTAAAATATAATCTACCAAGAACTTTAGTTGATCTTAATGAATTTAAATCATGTATAATAACAGTAAAATTTAAATTTTTTTTCTTTTTATATTTTCTTAAGTATTTAGCATATTTATATGACATACTATCCCAAGGATATTGAATTATTATTTCAGAACCATTAGGAATTTCTGAAATTATATCCTCTAATTGAGTATACACA
>JAZLLL010000078.1:0-2321 GCA_045598125.1 Methanobrevibacter sp.
AAAATATAATAAAACGGATAATTAATTTTTTATATTTTTTTAATTAGTTTCTTATTATTACAAATGTCATGTAAATTATGAACAATATAAATAAAATTAAACCTTCTTTTTTATCAAATTCCTCTTGTGTATTTGCAAATATATAAGCTAACCCTGTAACTGAAAGTAAAAATATAAGATCAGTCATTATTTTTGGAGATATGGGCATAGGTATTATAGTACTACTTATTCCTAAGATAAATAGTATATTAAAAAGACAAGATCCCATAATATTTCCAATAACAATTCCAGTATCTCCTTTTTTAAGTGCAGTTAATGAAGTTACTAGTTCAGGTAAGGATGTTCCAATAGCTACAATGGTAAGACCAATAAGTGTATCACTTAGTCCAAAAGTTGATGCTATATTACTTGAAGAATTTACTACAAAGTCTGCACCTAAAATAATTCCAATTAAACCAATAATTAAGTATATTATAGATTTTCCTAAACCAAATTTAGCATCTTTAATTTTAGAAGATTCTTGAGTTTCTTTAGCTTTTTTAACCATTAAATAAACATAGGTTATTATAATTATTAACAATAAAATTCCTACTAATCTACTTAACTGTCCAAATAATTGTGCAATTAATACAAGCATTATAGTTGAACCTAATACTAGAGGAAGGTCTCTTTTAAGTAATTCTTTTTCGACTGGGAGGGTACCTATAATTGAACATAAACCTATTATACAAAGGATATTAAAAAGATTACTTCCAACAACATTTCCTATAGAAATTGCATTATTTCCTGTAATTGATGCAGCAATAGAAACTGCAGCTTCAGGAGCACTTGTACCAAATGCAACTATGGTTAATCCTACAATTAAAGTAGGTATTTTAAAATTGTATGCGATATTGCTTGCACCATCAACAAACATATCTGCACCTTTTACAAGGAAAATAAATCCGATTATCAATAATACAAACTGGATTATGAGTTCCATATTATCCTCTCTATAGCTCTTTAAGTATTCTATTGTATATTTTAATTAGTGTTTATAGATTATTATTCATTATTTTCAGATATTTCAGTTACTAAAATTTCATCAATATGATTTCCATCCATATCTACAATTTCAAATGAGAAGTTTTTCCAAATAAATATTTCACCCATATCTGGAATTTTATTAGAATAACTTAATATGAATCCTGCTAGTGTAGTAAAACCATCTTCTACTTCTTCAGGCAGTTCATTTTCGATATTAAATAATTCTTTAAATTCTGAAATTGAATATCTTCCATCAATTAACCAAGAACCATCATTACGTTCTAATGCCCGAGGAGCATCTTCTTCATCTATCCCAGGAATATCTCCGACAATACATTCAAGTAAATCATTTAATGTAATTAATCCTACAACACTTCCAAATTCATCTACAATAATTACCATATGGACATGTTTTTTATTCTCTTTAAATTCATGTAATAATTCTATTGATAATAAATTTTCAGGAACTACTAATGGTTTTTTTATATTTTTTTGAATATTTTTTTTTAAATTTAATTCTTCATGACTATAAAGATTACTTAGGAGATCTTTTGCTTGCACAACTCCAATAAAATCATCTAATTCTCCTTCACTAACTGGAAAAATAGATCTTTCACTTTCGATGATTTTAGATTTATTTATCTCATCATTATCTTCTAAATTTAACCAAACCATTTCATTTCTTGGAGTCATAATCATATCTACTTTTTGATCATCCAGACGGAAAACTCTTTTAATAATTTCTTTTTCCTCTTCTTCAATTGTTCCATCTTCAATACCTTCCTCGATTAATTCTTCTACTGCTTCTTCTGTTACTAAATTATCTTCATCAGGTTTTGAGCCTATTACTTTTAATGTAAATTCTGTTGATTTATTAAGTAAATTTACTATAGGTCTACATATTTTAGCAAGTAAATTTATTATTCCTACGGTTTTAATGGCCATTTTTTCGGGTTTATTTAAACCGATTCTTTTAGGGACTAATTCACCTATAACTATTGTAAAGTAGGTAGTCACTCCAATAACAATTAAAAAACTTATTTGGTGACTATATGGTAAATAAGGTGCTAAAATAACTCCTAATGGATTTGAAAGTTCATTTCCACCTATTGCTCCAGTAACGATTCCGATAAGTGTGATTCCTATTTGAATAGTAGATAAAAATTCATTAGGTTCTTCAATTAAATCAATAACTTTGGATGCTTTTTTATTCCCTTCGTTATTCATTTTCTGAAGTGTTATTTTTCTTGAAGCAACTATGGCAAATTCAGACATAGTTAATAATCCTGTAAACA
>JAZLLL010000079.1:0-12101 GCA_045598125.1 Methanobrevibacter sp.
AATTCAACATAATACAATAAAAAAAAAAGTTACTTTAAAAAAATTATAAGAAATATTTATTTTATATAAATGACAAATAAATATTATTTAATTTACAAAATATTAAAATTACTAATTTAAATTACTAATTTATTTAAAAAAATTAAATTATAATATAAAATTATTATATGAAATTATTAGTTTATTACTCTAAAGGATGAAAAGGGATAAAAATGAAAATTTGTATTATTGGTCAAGGATATATTGGGCTACCTACAGCTGCTCTTTTTGCTAAAAACGGTTGTAAAGTAATTGGAGTAGACATAAATCCTGAAATGATAGATAATTTAAATAAAGGAAAAGTTCATATTGAAGAACCAGGAATAGTTGAAGCAATCCAATTAGCACTTCAAAAAGGAGATTATAAAGCATCTTTAAGTCCTGAAGAATCTGATGCATTTATAATCACTGTGCCAACACCATATATTAAAAAAAACCTAAGCTGTGATTTAAGTTATGTAATAACAGCATGTAAATCAATTTTACCCTTCATTAAAAAAGGAAATGTGGTAATTATAGAATCAACAATAGCTCCAATGTCAACAGATGAAATTATAAAACCAATATTTGAAGAAAAGGGATTTAATGTTGGAGAAGATTTATTCCTTGCACACTGTCCTGAAAGAGTATTACCAGGACAAATAATGAAAGAATTAGTTAATAACAACCGTATAGTTGGAGGAATAACTAAAAAATCTAGTCAAAAAGCAGCAGAAGTTTATGAAACATTTGTAAAAGGAGAAATAATTCAAACTGAAGCAAAAACCGCAGAATTATCAAAATGTATGGAAAATACTTTTCGTGATGTTAACATTGCACTTGCAAATGAACTTGCAAAAATAGGTGCAGAAATCGGAGTAAATGCATTAGATGTAATAGAAATGGCAAATAAACATCCAAGAGTAAATCTTCACTCACCAGGTCCCGGTGTAGGAGGACATTGTCTTGCTATTGACCCATACTTTATATATGCAAAAGCACCAGAAGTAGCTAAAATCATAAAACTTGCAAGAGATACAAACAATAGTATGCCTGGTTTTGTAATAGAAAATACAGGTAAAATCCTCAATAAACACGATAATAAAGCAGAAAAAATAGCTATATTAGGCGTAGCATATAAAGGAAATACAGATGACGATAGAGAAAGTCCAGCATATCAAATTATTTCTGGATTAAAATCAGCAGGATATGAAATAGATATTTGTGACCCTCATATAGAAAACAAAACTTTCAAAACTCTTGAAAAAGCTGTAAAAAATGCATCAATAGCTATAATACTATCTGATCATAATCAATTCAAAGAACTAGATTATAAGATGTTAATAAATAATATGAAAACACCAATCCTATTTGATACTAAAAACATAATAAACAAAGAAAAAATACCAAAAGAATTAATATTCTATAATTATGGAAATTTATATAATTTAAATAAATAAATTAGCGTAGTTACATAACTAAGTAGTCATAATTACTTAAAAAGGTTATCTGAATTACAAAGAGCAGAAATAGTAGTTACATAACTAGTCATAATTACCCTTGAAAATTCATATAACCGTGAATTCATATAAACTATACATTATACAATTAGATAATTTAGATAATTTATTACCAATAAATTATTAACTTAAACTAACTTATCAATATTTATTAAAAAATATACAATTAAAACCATTATTAAAGACATAGGAGATATATTATGGAAATGACAATGTCTGAGAAAATATTAGCTAAATCCTGTGGTAAAGAAGAAATTAATGCAGGAGAAATAGTTATGGCTAATATTGATATAGCTATGACTCATGATTTAACTGGACCTCTTGCTGTAGAGTCTTTTAAAAAAATTGGAACAGAAAAAGTTTGGGATTCTAAAAAAATTGTGATTCCTTTTGATCATCAAGTACCAGCAGATTCCCTAAATTCAGCAGAAAATCATATTATAATGAGAAATTTTGTAAAAGAACAAAATATTGAGAATTTCTATGATGTTAATGCAGGCGTATGTCATCAAATATTACCTGAACTAGGACATGTATTACCAGGAAATCTAATTGTTGGTGCTGACTCACATACTTGTACTCATGGCGCATTTGGAGCTTTTTCAACAGGAATAGGTTCAACAGATATGGCTATGGTATTTTCAACAGGCAAATTATGGTTTAAAGTTCCAGAAACTATTAGATTTGAAATTACAGGAAATCTTAAAGAAAATACTTCTGCAAAAGATGTTATTTTATATATTTTAGGAGAAGTTGGAGCTGATGGCGCAAATTACAAGGCTTGTGAATTTGCTGGCGAAACTATAACTAATATGTCTATATCAGATAGGATGGTCTTAACAAATATGGCTGTAGAAATGGGTGGAAAAACTGGTCTTGTTGAACCAGATGCTAAAACTTTCCAATACCTTAAATCTAGAGTAGATAATAAGAAATTAGAGGAAAATTATATTCAAAATAAAAATCTTAAAACAGATTTAGATTCATCCTCTCTTGAGATTAAAGAAATTGATGTTAGTGAACTTGAAGCACAAGTAGCTTGTCCACATAATGTTGATAATGTAAAACCTGTAAATGAACTTGGTGATATAGAGATTGATCAAGTATTTATTGGATCATGTACCAATGGTCGTATTCAAGATTTAAGAGATGCTGCAAAAATATTAAAGGGTAAAAAAATAGCAAATGGAACTAGAATGCTTATTATACCTGCATCAAGAGAAACTTATATAAAAGCTTTAGACGAAGGTTTAATTAGAATATTTGTAGATTCTGGAGCACTTGTATCCGCTCCATGTTGTGGTCCTTGTCTTGGTGGACATACTGGTCTTATAGGTCCAGGAGAAGTAAGTCTTTCAACATCTAATAGAAATTTTAAAGGTAGACAAGGAAGTCCAGAAGGTGAAGTTTATTTATCTTCAGCAAAAGTAGCTGCTAACTCTGCAATTTATGGTAAAATTATAGCACCTGAATAAAAACTAAAATTTAATCTTATTAAGAATTAAAATGTCTAAAATTAAATAAAATAAGTTATAAAACACTAAAGGATGTTTAAAATGAAAGGAAAAGTATGGAAATTTGGTGACGATATTGATACTGATATTATTTTACCAGGACGATATCTAATTTACACAGATGAAGAAGAACTATCAAAACATTGTATGGAAGGATTAGACCATGATTTCAAGTGTAAAGTTAATAAAGGAGATTTTATTTTAGCAGGCAAAAATTTTGGTTGTGGATCCTCAAGAGAACATGCTCCAATAGCTATAAAAGGTTGTGGTATTCAAGCTATAATTGCTGAATCCTTTGCAAGAATATTTTATAGAAATGCTACAAACATTGGAATTCCACTTTTAGAAGCTCCAGGAATTAGTAAAGTAATAAACGAAGGAGAAGAAATTGAAATTAATATGGAAAAAGGTATCATTATTTCAGAAAATGGAACTTACGAATTTGAAAAATTACCTCCATTTATGTTAAAAATTCTAAAAAAAGGTGGATTAATTAACTATCTTAAATTAAAAGATAAAAAATAAAGCTAGCTACTAAATTAAAGGTGATGAATATGCATAAAATAGCTGTAATTAGTGGAGATGGAATTGGAAAAGAAGTTATGGAAGCTACTATAAATGTATTAAATGGATTAAATTTAGACTTTAAATTTAACTATGGTAAAGCCGGGGATGAATGTAAAAAAGATTGTGGAGAAGCTTTACCTAAAGAAACATTAGAACTTATTAAAAATAGTGATGTATGTTTATTTGGAGCAGCTGGTGAAACTGCAGCTGAAGTTATTGTAAAATTAAGACAAGAATTAGATTTATTTGCAAATTTAAGACCTGTAAAATCTTACCCCAATTCAAATGGATTGTTTAATAATCTTGACTTTATGATTGTAAGAGAAAATACAGAAGGAATGTATGTAGCTGATGAAGAATTTTTTACAGAAAAAGGAGCAATAGCTAAAAGAATTATTACAAAAGATGCTTCAAGAAGAATAATTGATTATGCATTTAAATATGCAAAAAATAAAGGAAAAACAAAAGTTACAGGTGTTCATAAAGCAAATGTTTTAAAGAAAACAGACGGAATATTTAAAGAAACCCTTTATGAAGTAGCTAAAGAATATGAAAAAGACAATATTGAAGTTGAAGATTATTTTGTAGATGCAACAGCAATGTACCTTATAACAAGACCAGAAAGTTTTGAAGTTATAGTAACAACAAATCTATTTGGTGATATTTTATCTGACGAAGGAGCAGGTCTTGTAGGTGGACTTGGAATGATACCTTCAGGAAATATTGGAGAAAACAATGCATTATTTGAACCAGTACATGGATCTGCACCAGATATAGCAGGAAAAGGAATAGCTAATCCAATAGCAATGATGCTTTCAGCAGCAATGATGCTTAATTATCTTAAAGAATATGAAGCAGAAGAAAAACTTAATTCAGCTATTTTAAAAGTATTAAAAGAGGGAAAAATCCTTACACCTGATTTAGGTGGAAATTCATCAACTACAGAAGTATCAGAAGCTATTAAAAAAGCTTTATAATATTTTAAATTAAACAAATACTAAAGATAAACTAAAAAATATAAATAAATTCTATAAAACTTTATAAAGAATTAATTATAAACTATAATATTACTATAAAATATTAAGTATTAATTACTTCTAGATTTAATTACGCAATATAAATAAAGGAGAATTCTTATGAATATAGCAAAAATTGCAGCAATATTTATTATATTAATTATGGTTTTAAGTGCAGTAGCTAGTTTCATTGTAATGACAATGGGCTAATAAATAACCAATGTTTAAATAAATTATAAATTAATAAATTAAATAAATATATATAAGAAATAATAATTTTAAAATAATTAAAACTTTAATTAAAATAAAAAAATATAGAGGAATAAAAATGAAATATAAAATTGGAGCAGTAGTTGCTGAATTTAATTATGATATAACTCACATGATGTTAGAACTTGCTAAAGAAGAAGCAAAAATCCGTGATTGTGAAATTACTAAAATTGTAATGGTCCCTGGTGTATTTGATATGGCACTTGCAATTAAGAAATTAACTGAAGCAGATAAAGATGAAAATAAAGACCTTGAATTAGATTGTATAATTACTTTAGGTACTGTTATTGAAGGTGCAACCGATCATGATCAAATTGTAGCTCAACATGCTTCTCGTAAAATTGCTGATTTAGCATTAGAATGGGGTAAACCAATTTCACTTGGTATAAGTGGTCCAGGTATGACTCGTTTAGATGCTCACAGAAGAGTTACTTATGGTAAAAATGCTGTTGAAGCAGCTGTCAAAATGTGTGACAGATTAAAGGATATTTAAGTTTAAATAGCTAATTTAGCTATTTATTCTCTTACTTTTTTTAATTAATTTACATAATGTTTATTAAAAATTATTTTATCAAAATTTTTATTTTAAATTAGATGATAATATGGAAATTTTAAAACCTGAACAATTAAAAGAAAAATTTAATGATCCATGGATTGCTCCATATGAAAAAGTAATTACAATGGCTGATGGTGATATAGTGGAACTTATTGAGTATCATCCATGCCCATCAGGTTCTAACTGGTTACTTTATCAATACCAACACAGTAGTGAACTTATTTTAAAAGCTAAAAGGGATGGAAACAAACACACTTATATTTGTAAAACTGGTAGTAAACCTATTGACCTTAAAGCTAGTGTAAATGCTGCAGGTATTGAAGAAGTAAGCATTGATGAAGAAGAGGAAGAAGTTAAAGTTACACATGGTGGTCTTGCAGGTGCTGGTGTTGGTGCTGGAATGTGTAGAGGAATGGGTAAAGGTGTAAAATATGTTGAACTTCTAGAAGTCGGTGGAGGTTGTAAAGTAGGGAAAGCTACTGTTGTAACTCCAAAATATGAAAAAGTAGTGATTGGTATTGATGATACTGACACTAAAGATGCTGGAGCTACTTGGACAATGGCCCATAATATTGGTCTTCAATTAGAAAAAGAAGGTTTTGAATATCTTGATCATATAATTGTCCAATTATTCCCACATAACCCACATAAAACTCAAAACTGTGTTTCAATAGCTTTAACCTTTGCAGTTATGAAAGATAAAAAACAAGCCCTTATTAATCGTATTATTGAAATACTTAAAAAAGACACATTATCAGATAAAACTGCTATAGCTATTTTAGAAGGTATTAAGATTCCAAAAAAACTTAGAGAATATGCAATAGCAACTAAAACTGGAATGATGGATGTTGAAACTGCAGAAAAACTTGCAAAAGAATTAAACATTCCTTTAATAGCAGTTACTGGAGATCAGGGAAAAGTAGGAGCTTTAGCTGCCCTTGGTCTTCATGATGATGTTGATGAAGCTGTAAAAGTTTATTATTAAAAGTTAATAACTTTTACTTCTTAATCTTTAAAATACTAATTAAATTTTATATATAAATATACACTTAACTTTAAAAAATATTAATTAACTTATTTTACAGATTATAAATCCTTTTTTAGTCATGGGTTTATTAAAATATTACATAAATATTAAATAGCTATTCATCAAATAATTTAAAAAAATCGTCTAAATAATTAACTATATTTTCATTAGACAAACTATAATGAATCCATTTCCCTTCTTTTCTTCCATTTAATATTCCTTCTTTTCTTAAAATATTTAAATGATGTGAAACAGTAGATTGAGATTTATCTATAGATTCTAAGATTTTACAAGCACACAATTCCCCATCTTTTAGCAAATAAATAATCTTTAATCGTGTAGAATCTGCTAAAGACTTTAAAATATCTGAATTTCTATTTAATTCATCATCAGAAAGATAAACATTTAAATTCTCACAGGTGTATTTATTGTTTTTCGAACTCATGAATTTATATTTATAAATTAATTATATTTAATATATCGATATGCATAGTAATATCATAACTTAAATAATAAAAATTCAATATAAACTAAAAATAATAAATTCTTAATTTTATTTTATAAAGTTTTATTAATAACTTATAATAAATCATTATATATTCTCAGGGCGGAGTGAAATTCTCCACCGGTGGTGATTCGTTAAATATTTATGATAAGTCCACGAGCAGAAATGTTGATTTGGTGAAAGTCCAAAACCGACGGTAATAGTCCGGATGGAAGAGAATATTAAATTAAGCATAAATATCAAGAAGAAATAAATAATTTTTAAATTAAATTTAGATATTAGAGATATTAAATAATTAAATATTAAACATTTAATTAAAAAATATCAACTAAATAATTAATTAAATATAAATATGCTTAAAAATAAATATCCTTTTTTTGCCCTGATTCTAGTAAAGTAGAATTAGAAAACTTAAAACAAATAGGAGACATTACTATGAATCATGAAAAAATGTTAAAAGGAAGTTCAAAAGAGCGTGTAGAAATAGCTCTTGATGCTATCAAATCAGGAAAAGGAATCATTATTACTGATGATGAATCACGAGAAAATGAAGGAGATATGATTTTCTCTGCAGAATATTTAACTGAAGAACAAATGGCTCTTCTTATTCGTGAAGGTAGTGGAATCGTTTGTTTATGTTTAACAGAGAAAATGGCTGACGATTTAGAACTTCCTTTAATGGTACAAAATAATACAAGTACTTATGGTACTGGATTTACAATTACAATTGAAGCTGCAGAAGGTGTAACTACTGGTGTTTCTGCTGCAGATAGAGTAACTACTGTGAAAGCAGCTACAAAAGATGGTGCAAAACCAAGTGATTTAAACCATCCAGGTCATGTATTCCCACTTAGAGCAAAATCTGGAGGAGTACTTGAAAGAGATGGACATACTGAAGCTACCGTGGATATTATGAGAATAGCTGGCCTTAAACCAACTGGTGTTTTATGTGAAATTACATTACCTAATGGAACTATGGCAAGAATGCCAGATGTAATTAAATTTTCAGCTGAACATGATATGCCTGTAGTTACAATTGAAGATATTATTAAATATCGTGAAGAAAACAATGTATAAATACTAAGTTAATAATTAGCTAATTTATATCTCTTCATTTATAAATTTATAATAAAATAATTTAGAAAATAAAAGTTATTATACTAAATTTTATAGTAACTAAATAAAATGAGGGAAAAAATGGAAAGTAAGACTATTCGAACAGATGTATTGATTATAGGATCTGGAGGAGCTGGTTGTAGAGCAGCTATTGAAGTATCAAATCAGGGAAAAACCCCTTTAATAGTTTCAAAAGGTCTTTCATTTAGGTCAGGTTGTACAGGAATGGCTGAAGGAGGATATAATGCAGCTTTTGGATTTGTAGAACCTGAAGATAGTATTGAAGCTCATATTAAAGACACTTTAAAAGGTGGAAGCTATCTTAATGATTCTAAATTAGTTAATATTCTCGTAAGTGAATCACCTGAAAGATTAAGAGATTTAGAAGAGTATGGTGCTTTATTTGATAGAGGAGAATCTGGAGAACTTAATCAAAGACCATTTGGTGGTCAAACTTATAAAAGAACTTGTTTTCAAGGAGATAGAACTGGTCATGAAATTATGACTGCTTTAAAAGAAGAAATCATCAAACGTGAAATCCCTACAATTGATGAAGTTATGATTACTTCCCTTATTTTAGATGATAGAAAATCTATGATGCCAAAAGTAATTGGTGCTATAGGTCTTGATTTAAAAGATTCAACAACAATATTCTTCCAATCCAAGGCTGTTATTCTAGCTACTGGAGGATCTGGTCAATTATATCCTGTAACTTCAAATACAACACAAAAAAATGGAGATGGATTTGCACTTGCATGGAATGTTGGAGCAGATTTAATTGATATGGAAGAAGTTCAATTTCATCCAACTGGAATGGTTTATCCAGATTCTAGAAAAGGAACTCTTGTAACTGAAGCTGTTAGAGCAGAAGGAGGAAAACTCTTTAACAGTAAAGGTGAAAGATTCATGAGTAAATATGATGATAGAATGGAACTTGCTACTCGTGATGTGGTAGCTAGATCTATTTACACAGAGATTATAGAAGGCCGTGGAAGTGAACATGGTGGAGTTTATCTTGATGTAAGTCATCTTGATTCTGATTATATTGATGAAAAATTAGAAACTATGGTTCTTCAATTTGAAGATGTAGGTGTAGATATACATAAAGAACCGATGGAAGTTGCACCAACAGCACATCACCACATGGGTGGTGTGAGAATTGATGAAGATGGTCGTTCAAGTGTTGAAAATCTTTTTGCTTGTGGTGAAGTCTGTGGAGGAGTTCATGGAGCAAACCGTCTTGGTGGAAATGCTTTAGCAGATACTCAAGTATTTGGTAGAAGAGCAGGTCTTGCTGCTGCATTAAATTGTGAAATAGTGGAATTCGAATATAATTTAAAAGATATTGAAGCTGAAGAAACTCGTATTAAATCTTTAATAAAATCAGGAAAAATAAAACCTGAAGATATGAAAAAAGATATTCAAAAATTAATGTGGGAAAAAGTTTCTATTGTTAGAAATGAAGAAAAATTAAAAGAAGCTCTTAAAACTCTCTTAGATATGAAAAATAATCTTAACAACTTAGATGTTAAAAATACTAAACAATACAATACTTCTCTTATAACTGCACTTGAAGTTATTAATATGGTTGAAATAGCTATTTTAATCGTTAAATCAGCTATTTTAAGAAGAGAAAGTCGTGGAGCACACTTTAGAGAAGATTTCCCAGAAACAATTGACTCTTGGAAAAGAAGTATTGTTATGGGACCAAATAAAATCAAATATATGAAACGTTAAATATTATATATTTAACATTATCTTTTTTTTATAATTTAATAAAAACCATATAAAAATTCATAACTCTTTATAATTTAAAATATTTTAACAATGATAAAAATAAGATTTCTTAAAAACTAAAAAATTATAAAATATTTAAAAAAAATAATAGAAAAACTAGTAAAAAAATAGAAGAATAATATATAAAAATTAATAAAATTTTGCTACTAAATATATTACTCTTCATCAGCAGCTCTAAGTTCTTTCATTTCAGAAATAGCTATTTTTGCTTTAGATAAAACATCTTCTTCATCAAGAGTTAAAACTTTTTTATTTTCCATTAATATTTTACCATTACAAATAGTAGTATCTACATTAGAGCCATTTGCAGAATAAACAATATTAGATGCAAGGATATCACTTTGAGGAGTCATATTTGGAGTGTTTGTATCTACTAAAATTAAATCAGCTTTCATTCCAACTTCAACAGACCCTAAATTTTTAAGATTTAATGCTTTTGCACCATTAATAGTAGCCATATTAACCACTTCATTAGCATTTAATAAAGATGGATTTAAAGTTGAAACTTTCTGTAGGAGTGCTGCAAATTTCATCTCATCAAACATGTCAAGATTATTATTTGATGTTGTACCATCAGTACCAAGTCCTACACATATACCTTCTTTAAGTAATTTACCAATAGGTGCTGCACCTGATGCAAGTTTCATATTACTACATGGATTATGAGAAACACTTACACCATTATTTTTAATTAAATTTATCTCATTTTCATCTAACCATACACAGTGAGCAGCAATAACATCATCATTTAAGAAGTTAATACTATCTAATAATTCAAAAGGTCTTTTATTATTGTTAGCTTCACCAACATCATTGATTTCCTTCATTGTTTCGTTCATATGAATATGGATACCTACATTATATTTATCTGCTTCTTTTCTAACTCTCTCAAGAAGATCAACAGAACAAGTGTAACAAGAATGTGGACCAAACATAGTAGTAATTCTACCATCTGCAGTATTATTAAAATTTTTAATTAAAGAAATATTTTCTTTAAATTCAACTTCTCTTTTTTCAGGAATGCCAAAATCAATCATCCCATAAGACAATACTCCACGAATACCAGATTCTTCTACAGCTTGAGCAACTCCATCCATGTAAAAATACATATCAGAAAATGTAGTAGTACCTGATTTAATCATTTCAAGAGCTCCAAGTAACGCTCCTGCATAGCAATATTCCTTATTTAAATGAGCTTCAATAGGCCAAATATAATTATTCAACCAGGTATCTAAATCCATATCATCTGCAAGTCCTCTAAATAAAGTCATTGATAAATGAGTATGAGTATTTACAAAACCAGGCATTAAGATTTTACCATTTCCATCAATAACTTTATCTACACCTTCATCAATATCTTCAGATATTTCTGATATTTTATTATCTTTAATTAAAACAGAAGCTTTTTTTTCTTCACACTTTCCATTTCCTAATGGATTTAAAATATTTGCATTTTTAATTAAAATTTCTTGAGATTCCATTTTCACCACAACTTAAATTGAAATATAAGACTAAAAATATAATACTAAATCTACTTAATTATAAAAAAACCTAAAATTCTAAAAATAGATTTAATTAATTATAAAATTAACATATGTAACATTAATGTAATACCTATTATAATCATTACAATATTACTAGCATATTCTTGAATAATTTTTGGAATATTAATCATTATTTTTGGACCGATAAAAGAGCCTAAAGTAATTGCACAAGCTTCAAAAACAAATAATATAGGAATATAAATCCAATTTAGTGTAGCAAAAATAACAAGACTGTCTGATCCAAGTAATAAAGCATTAACTCTTTCAGGAAAATCAAATCCAATAATATCAATTAGTTGAATTATAATTATAATTACTCCACAAATAAATTTAAAAGAATCAGCAGGAATATAAATTAAAATAATACTACCAATTAAAAACCCAAGAATACTTAAACTAGTTTCAATACCAAGATAATTCTTAAGATTCTCTCTAACAGATAAACCATTCACACTTGTTAAAATAAAAGTATCAATAACAAGCCCAGATAATAAAAGTAATAATCCTATCATATTTTTCAGTACTTAATAAAATTTCATAACTATAAATTAACTAATAAAAGTTAAATATTTCATAATGAATAAAAATAATAAAAATTTATTCATTTAATAAATTAAATTTATAACTTTTAATATATATTTATTATCTGTA